>JAFEDW010000325.1 GCA_018241455.1 Pseudomonadota bacterium
ATACGGCGTTGCTCGGCGCTCACGTGGAACGACCACGCAGCGCGCCTTGCGCCTTGTCTGAAAGCATTTTGAGCAGCAACGCATCGATGTTCCGGGTACTAACAGGCCCTAGTTGTTGAGCGGCGCGGCAAACGGATTGTTGTAGTACTGAGCTCCAATATCCACCCATTCTGACAGCAATCGCAGTTCAGCGGGAGACATGAACCCGCTGTGATTCACAGGCGCCGCCGGATTTCCGGCCAGTACCCGGAAGAACCGCGAACCTGCCGCAGAGCCGGGCGCGATGGAGCCGGAGACTTGCGTGTCGGTGCGCACCAGCGCGCAGCCGGCATCGAGGCTGAAACTGGAAGTGGTGTGCGTACTGACCAGCTGCGTGTAGGCGCGCAGCTGCGCGGTGGTTAGCTGCGCCGGATCGGCATCGAGTTCAAGGCCGCCGTCCGCCGCGACTGGTTCCGTGACGGTCACCGGCGTCGTCGTGCCGGTCGGCGTGCAGGTGACATCCTGCGTGCGCGTCGCGGTGTGGCAGGTCGTGCAGGTGTTCGCCGCGCGATCGACCGTCCACAGCGGATCGATATGCGCCGGCAAGGTCGTGGTCGCGCCGGTGCCACTGGCCGCGTAGTCGATCATGATGCGGCAGGCGGAGGTATAGGTGTTGTTGCAGCTGGTCGTGGTCGGTGCCGGTGTCGTCAGCCCGGGGCTGTAGGTCAGCGAAATGGGCGAATCGGGGGCGACCGTGCCGGTGTAGATGACGTTGATGCTGGGCGTCGCCGCTTTGCAGGCGATCGTGCCGCCGCAATCGGTCTGCGCATCGTACAGCGTCTGCGCCATCGTCATGCCGGAGGTTGCCGGCGCGAACAGCCCGTTGCGGCCGTGCGACGTCGTGCTGGCGGCGGTGCGGGCATTGTGGCAGCCGTTGCACTGGAGTACTTCACCGGGCCGCAGCTGCAGCCAGGCGGTATGTTGAGGAAACTGCGGCAGCCGCCGCGCGTTCGCATCGATCACCGAGATCTGGAACGCCACATTCGATGGCACTTTCACGCGCACCGAGCCGTCAGCCTCGATCGGCACGTAGCCGAGGATCTCGCGCATGTAGCCGACCGAGTTGTCGAGCGAGATGTTGCGGTCGAAATCCGGGAAGCCGTCGTTGAGGTCCTTGTCGCCGAGCGACACGGCCTTCTCGATGCGCAGGAAGCGCGCCTGGCGGTTGTCTGCCGGCGTCGTGCTCATGCGCGCGATGACGTCGGCGTTGGTTTCCGTGCCGGTCGCGAGCGGCACGGTGGCATCGGCCCAGTCGTAGATGCTGCGGATGTCGATGATGCCGAAGCCATCGCCCGCCAGCGTCGTGCCGGTGGCCACCGGCGGTATGTACGCGGGCACCGGGTGCGCCTGGAGCGAAACGATGTCGGTCAGCATGATGCCTTCGGTCGCCGGCACGATCGGCTTGAAGGTGTTGTCGGTCGGATTGAACAGCCAGGCGCTGTACAGCGGCGGTGCGATCGGCAGCGCCGGCGTGATCGCGAGGTTCGCGCTCGTGCACGGCACGATCGCGCCGGTCGTATCGATCAGGCGGCAATCCGACCAGCTCACGAGGATGCGGTGCGTGCTGTCCCACAGCGGATAGGCGGAATTGAAACGTCCGCCGGGCGAGGGTCCGGGAATCGTGCGCACGTCATTGGACGTGGCGGCGGCCATCGCCGGGCAGGGATTCGCTGGCGTGATTCCGGGGCCGGCGCCAGCCGCGAGCGTGCGCTGGCCGCATTCGACCGAGTTGACGACGTCGAGGATGACCAGGTTGCCGCCGAAATCAGTGCCGGCCGCCATTGGCCGCGTCAGCGCCAGTACGTGCCCGTCTTCCATTTCACGCGCCTTGACGAACTGCACCTCCGACGGCAAGCCGGTGGCCGGGTCGACCGAACCGACCATGTGGCTGCGCGCGCCATACAGCAGTTCGTTATCGCTGCCGTCCGGATTCATCGTGTACAGGTGCATCGCGTCGGTGCCGCCGGGCGCATGGTCCCAGCGCGTGTACAGGATGCGGCCGCCGGCCATCACCGTCGGGTTCAGGTCATGGCTCTGGTTGAACGAGATCTGCTGGAACGCGCTCGGGCCGGTGAGCGTCGGGTCGAGTACGTTGAGGGTGAAGGCCGATTCGTCGTTGTTCTCGGTCTGCGCCTCGAACCCGCTCTTGCCCTCGATCAGCAGGATGCCCTTCGAATAGCGCTGACGCGTCGAGGCAATCAGGATGCGGCCGTTCGGGTGCGAGGTATCGAGCGGCAGGTAGTGCGGCGAGACGTCCTCGCCTTCGTCGGCGGTCACGTCATCGGTGAGGCTGTGCAGGTCGTCGGCGGTGATGTCGTATTCCCAGATGCGCCAGGTCGGCTTGTCGAAATCCTTCATCTGCGGATCGATCGGCCCGCGCATCGCGAACACGAGCTTCGTGCCATCGGCCGACACGTCGAGGTCGCGGATGTCGTAGAAATC
>JAFEDW010000326.1 GCA_018241455.1 Pseudomonadota bacterium
CGGGTGCAACTGGCCTTGAACTGGGCGCATGCACAGCGCAACCGCCTGGGACTCGGCGCAGCCGATGGCTATGTCAGCCGCTCTTCCCGTACCGATGAGTTCGGCCAGACGCATGTGCGCGTGCGCCAGACGCATCGCGGCATCCCGGTTTGGGGTGCCGACGCGATCGTCCACCTGGATGCCAGTGGGCATGCCCTGCCCATGACCGGCAAGCCGGTGACCGGGGTGGATGTCAGTCCCGTGCCGGGCGTGGATTCCGCCACGGTCATTCGCCTCGTCAAGCGCAATCTCGCCCCCAAGGGTCCGCTGCTGGTGCCCAGGATCGAATTGGTCATCGTGCCCAACCCCGGCGGGCCGCAGCCTGCGGTGACGCGCGATCCGACCACGGGAGTCTGGACACTCGACCCGGCGCACTCGGTGCTGCACCGGCCGTCCAGCCATGATCCGTACCTGCTGGCGTACTTCGTTCACACGGAACTCGACAACGACCTGGACGGCACGAAGCACACCGATTTCCTGGTCGAAGCCGCGACGGGCCTGATCCTGAAGAAATGGAACAGCCTCATGACCGATGGGCCCGCCAGGGGCACGGCGCATACGCAGTACAACGGGGATGTCACGCTCGACACCGCGAACGTGTCATCGACGCTGGGCGGTTTCCGGCTCATTGATCTGACCAGGCCCACGTTGCCCCATCCCGTGACGCTCGAGTTCGGGAACATCACGAACAACCTTCACAACGGGCCGACGGAATTCGCGATCGGACCCAACAACGGTGTCCTGGAAGGAACTCCCTACCTCAGCAGTGACGATGTCTGGGGCGATGGGCAGAACTTCCTGTTCGACCCGAACACCGATCTCTCGGACACGGTGAACGGGCAAACCACTGCCGCCGACGCTCACTTCGGCCTGGCGGCCACCTGGGATTTCTATGCGCAAGTGCTCGGTCGCAACGGCATCGACGATCTGGGCACGTCGGTCCTTTCGCGCGTCCACGCCCATGCATACTTCTACAACGCCTACTGGGACGATTACTTCTTCGTCATGACCTATGGCGACGGCGGGAAATTCCTGAAATCGTTCACGCCGCTGGAAATCGTCGGGCATGAATTGAGCCACGGCGTCATGGGCGCCACCGCAAACCTCGTCTACGGCGATGAAATGGGCGGGCTGAACGAAGCCAACTCCGACATCTTCGGCACCATGGTCAAGTTCTACACCCGTGGCGGCACCGGCAATGGCGTGGTTCCCGATACCGGCGCGGACTGGACCTTGGGATCTCAATTGGCCACACCCTTTTCTCCCGGTCCGCTGCGCTGGATGGACACACCCAGCCGCGATGGCGTCAGCTACGACGCCTGGTTCCAGGGCATGGGGTTCGACGATGTGCATTACATTTCCGGTCCCGGCAACCGGATGTTCTACTACCTGTCACAGGGCGCGCCGTCGACGCTGGTCGACGTGGCGCACAGCAAGTACCTGCCCGGGGGCATGACCGGGATCGGCAACGACCATGCGGCGCGCATCTGGTACAAGGCGCTGACCGAGTACCTGGCGCCCGATGCCGACTACGCCGCCGCGCGCGTCGCGGCCGTCAACGCGGCCACCGATCTGTACGGCGCGGGTTCGGCTGAAGTACAAGCGGTCAAGAATGCGTTCGCCGCGATCAACGTCGGCACGCCGACCGACGCGCCGCGCGTCATGATCGACCTGCCGCTCGTGCATCCGGCCGGCACGGCGCTCAATCCGTATGGTGGCGGCTTCTTCGCGCGCATGCCGATCGTGTCGATGAACACGACCGTGCAGCTCACGGCCGATGTCAGCAACACAACCGACACCGCAGTCACCTGGCAGATCGGCGGCGCGCCGGGCGGTTTCAACAACCCGGGCTTCCTCGAGATCGGCGGCCTGATCACGCCCGACGGCCACTGGACGCCCGACAGCACCTGGGGCTTCCATGCGATGACGGTCGTCAGCCACGCCGATCCGCTGGAATACGCCGAAGGCACGGTGTGGGTCGTCAACGGTGATGCCGATGCCGACACGAAGTTCGATGCGATCGATCTCGGCGCGGTGGCGCTGTCATGGGGACTCAATGGCTACGTCAATGCGAGCCATTCGATCGTCGGCGACGGCTTCGTCGACAGCATGGACGTGACCGGCATCGTCGAAGCCTTCCGCAACGCCTACGGCGGACAGTGAGCAGCATATGAAAGCAGCAACGATACTGGCGCTCGGCGCCCTGGTCCTCACCGCCGGTTGCGGTGGCGGCGGTCCGAATTCCGTCACGCCGGTCGCGCCGCTCGTGCAACCTACTTCGATCAGCTACCAGGATCCTGCGGGAAGCGATTGGCGCCTGGTGCGCGACAGCTCGTCGACGCCGACGCACCTGGTGCTCAATCTCGTCGGGCCGGCGGGCGTCAACGTGCGCGGCGT
>JAFEDW010000327.1 GCA_018241455.1 Pseudomonadota bacterium
CGTGGATCCACGAGATGCCGACGTTCATCCTCGACGAGCCGCATGCCCTCGACTTCCACGATATCCTGCTGGTCACGCGCGGCCGCGGCACTTTCCTGTTGGACGGCGTGCCGCTCGATGTGCGCCCGGGGCGCGTACTGTTCACCACACCGGGACAAGTGCGGCGGTGGCGCGTGCCGAAACTCGACGGACTCTGCCTGTTCTTCCCCGCCCTGTTCCTGCAGGAGTTCTTCCGCGACACGCAGTTCGTCGACCGACTGCCCTACTTTCGTCACGAAGCCAGCGAGCAGTCGGCGCTTGGGCTTGCGCCTCGCCCCGCAGCGACGTTGCGCCGCCAGATGCTCGCCATGCGCGACGAGCTGCAGCGCATCCGCCCGGACAGCGTGCAGCTGTTGCGTGCGCAGCTCCACGAGGTCCTCATCCGCCTTGCGCGCCTCTACTCCGCCGCCCACCCAGCACCAGCGCCTGCTCCCGTACACCCTACCGTGCGCCGGTACCAGGAGCTGATCGAGCGGCATTTCCGGCACCTGCATCGCATTACTGATTACACGCGCAAACTCTCGATTACCGCTGGCCACCTCAACGCACTGTGCAGGAAGCAACTCGGTCGCAGCGCGAAGCAGGTGCTGCAGGATCGGATCGCGGTCGAGGCGCGGCGATTCCTGCTGTACACCGACCGCACGGCCGAATCGATCGCGCAGGAGCTGGGCTTCGCGGACCCGAGCTACTTCGGCAGGTTCTTCCGTAGGGTATCCGGGATGTCGCCGCAGAACTTCCGCAGCGAACTGAACCGCGGTTGAGGCCGTCATGCAAAGACAAGTTGCGGTGATTCTGAATGGCCTCGCGGCACTCCTGCTGTGCGCAGCGACGTCCGCGGCTTTGCCAGCGGCGACAATCGCAATACGCCAGCCAGCCGCGCCGGTCGAGTTCGGACAGCTGCATCAGCAACTGCGCGAGGCGCGGCACAATGGCCAGTGGGACCAGTATTATCGAGCCGCCCTCCGTTTGCAGGCGCTGCTACCCGATGCGCCCAATGCCATGCTCGAATTGGCCCGCGCGCAGGCAAAGCGCGGCTTGCGCGCCGAGGCGATCGCGATCCTCGAGCGGTACGCCAACCTCGGCCAGGGCGGCGATCTCCTTGCGCTATCGCCGGACTTCGAATTGCTCCGCACCGCCAAGGGCTGGGATGCCGTACAGCGCCGCCTCGAAGCCAATCGTGCCGCCGTCGACCGGGGGCGCGATCTGCTTGCGCTTCAGGATCCAAACCTGTTGACGGAAGACGTCGACTTCGACTCGCAAACCGGTCGGTATTTTTTCACCAGCGTCCGGCAACACCTGATCCAGTCGATGGACGCCTCGGGTCGATCACTCACATTCGCCTCGAGCCCCGAGCACTGGCCGATGCTCGCGCTGAAGATCGACTCCCGCCATCGAAGGCTCTGCGCCACCGAGGTGGCGCTGCCGGGTTTCCAGGGCGTCAGCGACTCGGACGCCGGTCGCTCAGCGGTGATCTGCTACCACATCGATACCGGGGCGGTGATCTTCCGCATTGAGTCGCCGCAACCTGCGGCGCTGGGTGACATGGCGCTGTTGAGAAACGGCGACCTGATCGTGAGCGATGGTGCGCACGGGCGCATCTACCGGGTCGATGTCGCGCACGGGAAGATCAAGCTCATCGATGCCCGCCACTTCATTTCCCCGCAGACTCCCGCCGTCGACCCCGCCGGCCGCTATGTGTATGTACCCGACTACGTGCGCGGCATCGGCCGCATCGATCTCAATACCGGCCGCGTGCAGTGGTTGCGTTCGCACGGACGCCACGCGCTGACCGGCATCGACGGGCTCTACCTGTATCGGCGTACGCTGCTGGTCGTGCAGAACGGCACGATTCCGCAACGCGTCGTGGCGCTGGAACTCGATTCCTCGCGGCTGGGGATCAAGAATGAAAGCATCATCGAGCAAAGCACTCCTTCACTCGGCACCCCAACGCACGGCGTGGTGATCGGCCGCCATTTCGACTACATCGTGAATTCCGGCTGGGATTTCATCGACGACCGGGGCGTGGCGAATCCGGGCGTCGAAGCGACGGCTCCGCGGCTCCGGCGCTTCGACTTCCGTTAGTCGGGCGGCCAACCGGCCGGCGGCACTGGCTCGCCGCGCACCTCAAGATTGGTGCTCAGGGTGGGACTCGAACCCACGACCTCGGCATTATGAGCGCAGTACTTTGAAATCAGTAGCTTAGTAATCAACAGGTTTCGCGGGACTTCCGTTGCAGGCTGGCCGAACGAAGCACTATTAAGCACCGCTGAGTCACGAGAAAGTCACGCATAAATCAAGTCACAATGACTAGCTCGAGACAGCTGGGGGCCCTTGCAGGGCCCTTCCAAAAACGCCGTATAGCCCAATCATCATCCAGA
>JAFEDW010000328.1 GCA_018241455.1 Pseudomonadota bacterium
GCCGATCGCGCCGCGCGTTGCCGGCAAGCTGGTGGAGCTGCTCGCCGACGAGGGCGATCACGTGGTACGCGGCCAGGTACTGGCGAGGCTCGAGGACACCGAGCTGCTGCGCGGCATCGAGCAGCTCGAGGCGCAGGAGCAGTTCGCGAAGCAGGACCTCGATCGCCAGGACAGCATCCTGGCGCGCGGTCTGGGCGCGCAGGCCGATCGCGACCGCGCCTTCGCCAACTGGCGCGCCGCGCATGCCGCCACCGATCGCGCGCGCGCCGAACAGGCCTTCACGCTGTTGCGCGCGCCATCGGCGGGCGTGGTCATGCGGCGCGATGGCGAGGTCGGCCAGTACATCGCCGTGAACCAGGTGGTGTTTCACGTCGCCAATCCGAACAAGCTCCGCATCTCCGCGGATGTCGACGAGGAAGACATTCCGCTGGTGGCGGTGGGCCAGCGCGTGCTGATCCGCGCCGAGGCGTTCCCGCAGCAGAGCTACGAGGGGCAGGTGCTCGAAGTCACGCCGCGTGGCGATACCAGCACGCGCAGTTACCGCGTGCGCGTCGGCATCCCGCCGGCAGCGCCACTGCGCGTGGGCATGACCACCGACACCAACATCATCATCGACCAGCACGCCGATGCATTGCTGTTGCCGGCCAGCGCGGTGAGCGACGGGAAGGTGTGGGTGGTGCGCGCCGGACGCGCCAGCCACGTGGCCATCAAGCCCGGCGTCGCCGGCGAACGCGAAGTCGAGATACTCGGCGGTGTCACCGAGGCGGACGCGGTGCTCGCAGCGCCGCCCGCCGACCTGCGCGATGGGCGACGCGTGCGCATGCGCGCGACCGGGGCGCAGGCGGGCGGCCAGGTGAAGTAGGTGCGGCTGCAGGTCGGCATCGCCGTCACACACCTGCTGGCCCGCAAGCGCCAGACGCTGGTCTCGCTGTCGGGCATCGTGCTGGGCACGGCCTTCTTCCTCGCGGTTTCGGCGCTGATGCAGGGCTCGCAGGCTGATTTCATCCGCCGGCTGATCGACAACAGCCCGCACATCACCGTCTACGACGAATACCGGGGCGCTGACGTGCAGCCGGCCGAGCTGTCGTGGCCGGATGGCGCGGTGCAGATCCGCAACGTCAAGCCGCAGACCGAGGTGCGCGGCATCCGTGGCTACCAGCAGAAACTGGCGTTCGTGGCATCCATCCCGGGCGTGCGCGTGGCGCCGGTGCTGTCCGGCTCGGTGGTGCTGACCTTCGCCGGCCGCATCGAGGCGGTGTCGCTCAGCGGCATCGTGCCCGCCAGCATCCGCCAGGTCTCGACCATCGAAGACAAGCTGGTGGCGGGTTCACTCGAGGCGCTCGATGCGAATCCGAACGGCATCGTGGTCGGCATCCGGCTGGTCAACAAATTCCACCTCGCGCTCGGGCGCAACGTCTCGGTCGCCACCGCGGAGGGCGTGGTGCGCAGCATGAAGATCGTCGGCATCTTCCGCACCGGCACGGCTTCCTATGACGAGACGCAGACCTACGCTGCGCTGAAGCGGGTACAGTCACTGCTCGATCGGCCCAACCGCGTGAACCGCTTCGTGATCCAGATGCGGGATCCCTACCAGGCGCGCGCCGTCGCCACGCTGATCGAACGGCGCATCGGCTACAAGTCGGTGTCCTGGCTCGAAGCCTCCGAGGACATCATGAGCCTGCTGGCCGTGCGCAGCATCATCATGTACACGGTGGTCGCCGCGATCCTGGTGGTGGCGGCGTTCGGGATCTACAACACGATCTCGACGATCGTCATGGAGAAGACCCGCGACATCGCGATCCTGAAGTCGATGGGTTTCCACGCCGGCGACATCCGCCTGGTCTTCGTCAGCGAGGGATTGATGCTCGGGCTCCTCGGCAGCTCGCTCGGCCTGGTGCTCGGGCTGCTGCTGATGATGGTGCTCGACCGGGTGCAACTGCCGCTCAGCGCATTCGGCGGACCGACGCGGCTGCCGGTGGATTTCGGCAGCCGCCAATTCCTGATCGCCTTCGGCTTTGCGATGGTCTCCGCCGTGGCCGCGGCGTGGCTGCCGGCGCGCAAGGGCGGGCGCGTGCACCCGGTGGATATCCTCAGGGGTTCGCTGTGAGCGCGCTGCTGCGGGCCGAACACCTGGTGCGCACATTGCCGCTCACGGTCCCGGTCACGCTGGTGCGCGACATCAGCCTGGAGATCCAGCACGGTGAGTTCGTCGCCATCATGGGGCCGTCCGGCTCGGGCAAGTCTTCACTGCTGTACCTGCTGGGGCTCCTCGACCGCCCGAGCTCGGGGCAACTCTGGCTGGACGGCCTGGACACGGCCGGCTTCGATGACGACGCGCTGGCCGACGTGCGCCTCGCGCGGCTTGGCTTCGTGTTCCAGTTCCATTTCCTGCTGGCCGAATTCACCGCG
>JAFEDW010000329.1 GCA_018241455.1 Pseudomonadota bacterium
CAGTTTTTGCATCAGGCGGCTGCGGTAGCTGTCGACCGTCTTCGGTGACAGGTGCAGCAGTTCGCCGATCTTGGCGCTGGAATACCCGTCGGCCACCAGCCGCAGCACTTCGCGCTCGCGGCGGCTTAAGGAATCGAGCGCGCTGACGCCCTGGCGTTCGGTGATGCCCTGCGCGACGATCTCGGCGGCCTTGCGGCTGAGGAAGCGCTGGCCGCGATCCACCGCACGCACCGCATCGACGATCTCGGCGCTGGCCGATTCCTTCAGCAGGTAGCCGCGCGCGCCGGCCTCGAGTGCCTGGAACACGTACTGCGCGCCCGAATGCATCGACAGCATGACCACCAGCGAATCGGGCAGCGCGGCCGTGATCTGGCGCGCGGCTTCGATGCCGCTCAATTCCGGCATCGAAATGTCGAGGATGACCACGCGCGGCTTGCTCTGCAGCACCTTGGCCACCGCTTCGACGCCATTGCTGGCCGTGCCGGCGATATCGATTCCCGGATGCGTACGCAGCAAAGCGACGAGTCCGTCACGAACGATCGCGTGGTCGTCGGCCACGAAGACCGAAATTGACATATCGGGCCCCGCTCGCAAGGATTCCCTACACTCAAGACCCCTCGCTCCCGGCAGCCGCCCGGAGCGCCGCCCCATAGAGTACCGGATTATCGAGTGCTTCAATGGGCAGGTGCCGTAGGTGATGACCGGGGCGACACAAAGCAAGCGCGACGTCTGGATCGAGGCGGGCGTGGTCTGGGCAGCGGCCGAAGGCGCGCTGGCCGACAGCGCACACCAGGACCTGACGCAGCGTGCCGTGGCGATGGCGGCCGGATCGGGCACGGTCGAGTGGCGCCTGTTACTGGCCTATCGGCGCGCCAACCTGACCGCCGACGTACTGGCCCTGAGCCGGCACGCCGAGCTGCTGAGCCGCCTGGGGCTCCCCGAGGGCGCCCGCACCGCGATGTTGTGCCGCCAGCGCTCGACCAATTTCGTATTCTGGGAGCGGGTGCTGCGCGCCCGCGGTCATGAGGTCTCGGTGTTCACCGACGGCGAAGCGGCCTTGAGCTGGCTGCACCGGCCCAACACCGGCGACGCTGCGGACGCCAATCCGGAAGCGCCCGCCGCCACGGATGTGGACACGGTCAAGCGGCTCCTGCAGCGCTTTGCCACCGAACGGCTCGGGGCGCCCCGCAGCCAGGTGCTGGCCGACTTGACGGCGCTGGTCGAATGCCTGTTCGCGCAAGCCGACCACCTCGGCATCGACCTCTCGCAAGGCTCGGAGCTACAGGAACGGCGCCAGCGCCTGCCTAGCTCCCGGTAGCCTGGCCAGCGAGCCTGGCCCGCGGGCGCGGCGGCGCGCCGCGACGCAGGATCACCCGCGGCAGTCCGCGCAAGCGAGCGCGTTCGAGGCGCGCGCGTTCCAGCGTCGAATCGGTGCGGTAGATCAGCTGCGGGTGGCTGCTGGCATAGCGGCTGCGCAGCGCCTGCTCGAACTCCTGCACCGATAGCGTCAGGTGCAGGTCGCCGGAAGCGGTCTCCGGGTCGATCCCCAGCAGCTCACAGGCGCACTGCACCACCAACCGCGCGCGCCGCTCCGAGACTGGCTGCCGCAGGCTCCGAAATCGCGGCGCGCTGGGCAGGGCGCGCAAGGCACGGAGCGGCTGCATCAGGTTCGCGTCGGGCGCATCCATGGGCGAGCATCCTCGTTAAGTGCCATGCCCGGCTGTCCCGGGCGGCACCAGTTAAGCCCACTGAAGCTGAACCACTCCTGAATCCTTGCCGGTCGAGGCCCTACGCTATAATCGCGGGCTGGCCAGGCTCGCCGGCATCCGACAGGTCTTTTTCGCGAAAGTGGCGGAACTGGTAGACGCGCTGGCCTTAGGAGCCAGTGGGGCAACCCGTAAGAGTTCGAGTCTCTTCTTTCGCACCAGTTTTTCAGGAATCATCGACACATGCAGGTCTCTCTCGTATCCACCAACGGCCTGGAGCGCCGCCTCGAAGTCACCGTGCCCGGCGAGCTGGTCGCCAGCCGTGTCAACGCGCAGCTGAAGGACCTCGCGCGCACCGCGCGGCTCAAGGGCTTCCGGCCCGGCAAGGTGCCATTCGCGGTGGTGCGCAAGCAGTACGGCGGCCAGGTGCACCACGAGGCCGTGACCGACCTGATGCAGCGCAGTTTTGCCGAGGCGGTCGCGCAGGCCAAGCTCCGTCCCGCGGGCGACCCGCGCATCGAGCCGCTGCAGGTGGCGCCCGGGGCCGAGCTGCGCTACGCGGCGGTGTTCGAAGTGCTGCCCGAGATCGCGCTGAAGCCGCTCGATGCCGTGTCGGTCGAGCGGCCGGCGGCCAGCGTCACCGAAGCCGCTGTCGATGCGATGCTCGAGAGCATGCGCAAGCAGAAGCCC
>JAFEDW010000032.1 GCA_018241455.1 Pseudomonadota bacterium
AGGCCACTTCGGCGAAGGCATACAGGCGCGGATACAGCATGAACTGCAGGTAGCGTTCGCTGCGGATGAACTCGGTCCACAACGCCGCCTCGACCCCGCGGATGTGGGCCGCCTCCTCCGGCGAGTAGCGCGCCGGCACCGGCTCCCACGCCAGGATCTTGGCGATCGAGGTCGGCCCGTTGTCGTTGCCCTCCCACGGCGCGCCGGGCTCGCCGAGCGCGTTCGGGTAGTCGAAGTAGACCTGGTCGACCGGCGAGAGCACGACATCGTGCCCGCTGCGCACCGCGGCATCGAGCACGTCGGGCCGCCCCTTGCGCCACCACTGGACCAGTACCTCCGCTCGCGCACCGGCCTCGGCGGTCTCGTCCCAGGCCATCGGCGTGCGTCCGAGCGCCAAGATGACGGCGGCCACCTGGTTGTCGAAATAGCCCTCGACCGCACGCGCACCGTCCAGGCCCTTTTCGCGGCGCAGCCGCTGCACCTCGGGCTGTTGCTCCCACTGCGCGCCACCGAATTCGTCGCCGCCGAAGTGCAGGTACTGCGACGGGAACTGGCGCGCGGCCTCGGCATATACCTCGCGCACGAACGTCCAGGCCGCGGCGCTCCCCAGCCGCAGGCCACCGGCACCATCGAACAACTCGGGGTAGGCGCGCGCGGCGGCTCCGGCGTGACCCGGGAACTCGATCTCGGGCACGATCTGGATGTAGCGCTCCTGCGCGTAGGCCACGAGCTCGCGCACCTCGCGCCGGCTCAGGTAGCGCGCCGGCCGCGCACCGCGGTGATCCTCGTCGCCACGCGCACCGATGCGGGCGAGCTTCGGGTAGGCGGGCACTTCGAAGCGCCAGCCGGCATCGTCGGTCAGGTGCAGGTGCAGCACATTGAGTTTATGCAGCGCCATCTCGTCGATGATCCGCATCAGCACCGGCTTGCCGAAGAAATGGCGGGAGATGTCGACCAACAGCCCGCGCCACGCGAAGCGCGGCGCATCCTGCAGGCGGCCGGCTACGTCGAACCGCTCCGTGCCCGCGCGCTCGCGCGCCTCGATGCCGTCGTAATGAACCCGATCGCCGGACCGCTGCTGCTCGCGGTGCTGCTGTTCGCGGTGTTCCAGGCGGTGTTCGCGTGGGCCAAGCTGCCGATGGACTGGATCGGCAACGGCATGGCTGCACTCGGCAGCGTCGTGGCGCACTCGATGCCGCCGGGTGTGCTGCAAAGCCTGCTGGTCGACGGCATCATCAAGGGCGCGGGCAGCGTGCTGGTGTTCCTGCCGCAGATCCTGATCCTGTTCTTCTTCATCCTGCTGCTCGAGGACAGCGGCTACCTGCCGCGCGCCGCTTTCCTGCTCGATCGGCTCATGGGCAGCATCGGCCTGTCGGGCCGCTCGTTCATCCCGCTGCTGTCCTCGTACGCCTGCGCGATCCCCGGCATCATGGCGACGCGCACGATTCCGAACCTGCGCGATCGCATCGCAACCATCCTGCTGGCGCCGCTGATGACCTGTTCGGCGCGGCTGCCGGTCTACGCGCTGATCATCGGCGCGTTCATCCCGGAGCGCTCGGTCGGCTGGTTCAGCTTGCGGGGCCTGGTGCTGTTCGGCCTGTACGTGGTCGGCGTGCTCGGCGCGGTGCTGGTCGCCTTCGTCATGAAGCGCGTGACGCTGCGCGCGGGCTACCATCCGCTGATGCTGGAGTTGCCGGAATACCACTGGCCGAACCTGCGCAACCTCGCGACCGGATTGTACGAGCGCACGGTGATCTTCATGACGCGCGTCGGCACGATCATCCTGTCGCTGATGATCGTGCTCTGGTTCCTGGCCAGTTTCCCGGCCGCGCCGGCCGGTGCCACCGGACCCGCGATCCAGTACAGTTTCGCCGGCATGCTCGGCCGCGCGCTGCACACGGTGTTCGCGCCGCTCGGCTTCAACTGGCAGATCTGCGTCGCGCTGGTGCCGGGGCTCGCGGCGCGCGAGGTCGCCGTCGGCGCGCTCGGCACCGTGTACGCGCTGTCGGGCAGCGCCGAGCACGTCGATGCAGCGCTGCGGCCGATGCTGGCCGCGAGCTGGAGCCTGCCGACCGCGCTGTCGCTGCTGGCCTGGTACGTGTTCGCGCCACAGTGCCTGTCGACGCTCGCGACCGTGCGGCGCGAGACCAATTCCTGGCGCTACCCGCTGATCATGGCCGGCTACCTGTTCGCGATGGCCTACGCGGCTTCGTTCGCCACTTACCAGATCGCGACGGCGGTCGCGCCGCAGGCCTGAAGCATGTGGCAGCAACTCATCGTCGCCGTGATCGTCATCGTTGCCGCGGTCTATGCCGCGCGCGCGCTGGGCCCGCGTCGCTGGCGGCGGCGGCCCGCGACGGGCAGCGGCGCCAGTGGGGCCGCGGGCTCGGCGGCCGATGATCCATGCGGTTGTGGCAAGGACGGCAAGGGCTGCCACTAGGCTCCGCTGCTACGACGCCGTCGAAGCGCCGGACGCGCCGCCGGCCCCGGCGATGACCTCGCGCAGGTATTCCACATGTTGCTCGAAGGCGCGCCGCCCGGCGCGCGTGATGGCGACGCGCGTGCGCGGCTTCTTGCCGACGAAATCCTTCTCGATCGCGATGTAGCCGGCACCCTCGAGCGTCGCCAGGTGCGTGCCCAGGTTTCCGTCGGTCGCCTCGAGCAGCGCCTTCAGTTCCTGGAATTCCAGCTTCGTGCCGGCGCGCAGCGCATTCAGCGCGGACATGATCTTCAGGCGCATGGTCTGGTGGATGATTTCGTTGGCTGCGTTCATGTGCCGGCCTCAGGTCTTGCGAACCCACAGCGCACCGACGATCAGCGCACCGCCGCCGGCGATGGCGAGCCACATGTAGGCGTGCGATCCCATCGAGAAATACCCGTAGAGGATCGCGATCGTGGCGACGAGGCCGATGAAGAAGACGCGCAGCCCGGCCAGCGCGCCGTAGATCATGTACGCGAACATGAAGAACAGCGAGATGAACGTGGCGGCCTGGAGGCCGGATCGCGGCGGCAGCACGTTGAAGCTTGCAACGAAGAATGCGTACAGCACCGCCGCGGCCAGCACCCAGCGCCAGCCTTGGGCGAGCATCGAACCGGGCACGCTGGCCGCCGTGCCGACCACGCGGCCACGCACACGCTTGCGGTTGGCCAGGCTGACGATGACGCCGGCGATCGAGGCCACGAGCCAGATCGGGCCGGCCCGGTCCGGGAAAAAATCGCACAGGCCGTAGGCGAGCAGCCAGACGCATCCCCACACCAGCATGTGCGGCGCGAAATGGCGGTAGTTCTGCATCACCGTGCTGCGCTGGTGCGCCTGGCCAATCTCCCGCAAGCTGTTCGAGGCTTCTTCCCTGCTGATGTTCACGGTTGCCGTCCTCCTCGGTAGATGTGGAAAGTACTCTGTCATACAGAGTACTCCGTGTCAATAGCCATGCGCGGGAGGGCAGCGGCGGCCTGGCGCGATACCGGTGGGCGAGCGGTTGGCTTGAATTTCCGCTCTAACTGAGTATTCGCAGCTCGCTCAAGCGCGAGAAGTCGCGATCATGCGTGACCAGCGCCGCGGCCCCGATCGCCAGGGCACTGGCCGCCTGTACCGCGTCGGGAAGCCTAAGCTGGCGCGTCGAGCGCAGGCGTGCGGCCGTCTCGGCGATATCGGCATCGAGTTCGATCAATTGCCACGATTGCAGCAGGCCGCGGTAGCGTCGCGCCAGCGGCTCATTGCCGGCGCGCAGCGGGCCGGTCAGTACTTCTGCCAGCGTAATCGTGGTCGTGGCGAATATGACGCTGCCTGTCGCGTGCGCTTCGAACACCGGGCGAAAGTGCGCGGCCAGGCGCGGATGGCCTTCGAGCATGTAGATGATCGGGGCCGTGTCGATCAACAGCACGGCCCGATCCGGCAGGCCGGTCAGGTTCAGCGGCTCCATTCGGCCCGCAGCTTGCGTATCGTCCGTGTGGAAGCACCCCACAGGCCCGGGCCCGTGCCCAGCAGGGTCAATATGGACTGCTGGCGGGCGGCGCTGCCATAAGTGTCGAGCGGCACCAGCGCGGCGACCGGTTTGCCATGTCGCGTAATGACGGTAGGCTTGCCGGCGGCGGCCTGCGAGAGAAGCTGCGGCAGCTGAGTTCGCGCTTCTTCGACGCCGAGACGCTTCCTGGATGCCACATTAACCTCTGAAATACTGTACAGACTGTACAGAAAGCGGTCAAACCCACCATGGACATCCGAATCATCCGAACAACCGCCACCGGCAAACGCAATTGTGCGCCGGCCTGCCTGGCGCTCATGCTGCTGCCCATGCTGGCGTCTGCCCAGTCCCCGGCACCGGCCTTCGATGTCACCGGCAAGAACATCGCCGAGTTGGCGGCTGCGCAGGCCAGCGGGCGGGTGAGCTCGCTGCAGCTCGTCGATGCCTACCTGGCGCGCATCGCGCGCATTGACCGGGCGGGCCCGGCGCTGCACAGCGTGCTGGCGCTCAATCCCGACGCGCGCGCGCAGGCGCGCGCCCTCGATCGCGAACGCGCGGCCGGGCATGTGCGCGGCCCGTTGCACGGCATTCCGCTGCTGGTCAAGGACAACATCGAAACCGCCGATCCGCTGCCGACCACCGCTGGCTCGCTGGCGCTCGAGGACAATCGCGGCGGGCGCGATGCGCCGCTGGTGGCGCGGCTGCGCGCCGCGGGCGCCGTGATCCTCGGCAAGACCAACCTGTCGGAGTGGGCCAACATCCGCTCCACCAGTTCGGTCAGCGGCTGGAGCGCGGTCGGTGGGCAGACCCGCAATCCGTACGCGCTCGACCGCAGTCCCTGCGGTTCGAGCTCGGGCAGCGGCGCGGCAGTGGCGGCGAGCCTCGCGGCGGCGGCGATCGGCACCGAGACCGATGGGTCGATCACCTGCCCGGCGTCGATGAACGGCGTCGTCGGCATCAAGCCCACGGTCGGACTCGTGTCGCGGACGTTCGTCGTGCCGATCTCGCACAGCCAGGACACGCCGGGGCCGATCGCGCACACGGTGGCCGACGCGGCGCTGTTGCTCGGCATCATCGCCGGCGCCGATCCACTCGATCCGGCGACGCGCGGCGCCGACAGCCACCGCCCGGACGCCGAGGCCGTGAACCGCGAAGCGAACCTGGCCGGCGTGCGCATCGGCGTGATGCCGGCCGCGAATGCACTGCCGGGCGTGCAGGCGCTGCTGGCCGCCGCGGTGCGGCGCCTGAAGAGCGCCGGGGCGATCGTCGTCGACGTGGAACCGCCGGCCGACACCGACAAGCTCGGCGACTACGAGCTGACCGTCATGCTCACGGAACTGAAGCACGACCTGGACGCCTACCTGGCCTCGACGCCAGCCGCGGTGAAAACACGCACGCTGGCCGATGTCATCGCGTTCAATCACGCCCATGCGAGCCGCGAACTTCCGCTGTTCGGGCAGGAGCTGTTCGATCGCGCGCAGGCCACGGCCGGGCTGACCGATGCGGCCTATGTACGCGCGCTCGAGTCCAGCCGCCGCATCGCCGGCCACGATGGCCTCGACAGGATATTCTCGGGGCAAAAGCTCCAGGCGCTGATCGCCTTCACCGAAGGCCCGGCGATGCCGATCGATCCGGTCAACGGCGATGCGATCAATGGCTCCGGCCCCGGCAACCTGCCGGCGATCGCCGGCTATCCGCACCTGACGCTGCCGATGGGGCTCGTCAAGGGCCTGCCGGTCGGCCTATCGGTGATCGGCCCCGCCTGGTCCGATGCCACGGTGCTGTCGATCGGCGCAGGCATCGAGCGCGTGTTGGGACCGATCGCCCCGCCGCACTACGCGCGCACCACCGAGCAGCTGCTCGACCGTCCCTAGTGTGCTGAAGCGCGACGCATGAAGTCGGTGACGTTGTCGTGCAGCGCCTTCAGCGAAGGCTCGTGCGCGTACACCATGTGGCCGGATTCATAGAATTTCATTTCGATGTTGGCGCGCAGGTTGTCGGGGATCGGCAGCTGGCGGAGTTCGTACACGCCCTGGAAATAGGGCGTCGCCAGGTCGAAGTAGCCCGAGTTCATCATCAGCTTAAGGCGCGGGTTGTACTTCATCGCGAGCGCGATGTCGGGCAGCAGGTTCGGCGCCTTTACGCTGAGCAGCGTCACATGCGCGCTGGTCGCGGTCCAGGCCGCGTTGATGTCTCCCGGTATCGGCCGGAAGCTGCGGTCGGGCGTGAAGCCGAGCGTGCCGCGCACGTAGTCGTTGAAGGCTGAAACATAGGCCGAGCCGATCGCGGCGAACTGCGGGTCGTAGTCGGCTTCCTTGCTCAGCACATCGAGCGTGGGGCCGGCGAAGCGCGCATCGAGCCGGCCCACGGTGGTGTCGGCATCGGCGCGCAGGTTCTTGGTGAACTCGCCGATGTCGATGCGCAGGTTGGCCTTCTCGATGTAGTCGACCGACAGGCCGGTGTAGTCATGCAGCTTCGCCGCGATCGCGTGGCGGGTCGCCGCATCGAGCGTCGAACCGGCCAGCAGCGCCAGCGCGTAGTCGTGCATGGCGAACTGCTCGACTTCATGCAGCAGCGCCGGCAGCTCGGCCGGCGTGTTGGTCGTCAGGTGGTGGTACCAGGCGGTCGCGGCATAGGAAGGGAGTGCCACGAGATACGGCAGGTCGACGCCGGGATTGGTCTCGGCCGAGTCGGCGTTGGCATCGAAGATCTCGATCTGCGAGAGGTTGATGACGCCATTGAAGTCGATGAACTTTTCGGTCTCGAGCACCGCGATCAGCCGGGCGACGCGCGTCGTGCCGTAGCTCTCGCCGAACAGGAACTTGGGCGAATTCCAGCGCCCGTATTTCGACAGGAACTGCTGGATGAAATCGGCGAAGGCGTGCGCGTCGCCGTCGATGTTGAAGAATTCCTTCTCGCGGTCCTTGCCGGTGATGCGGCTGAATCCGGTGGCCGGCGCGTCGATGAACACCAGGTCGCTCTCATCGAGCAGGCTGTATTCGTTGTTGACGACGGCGTAGGGCGCGGCGCCGGGATGCGTGTCGCCGGGCGTCAGCACGCGCTTCGGGCCGAAGGCGCCCATGTGCAGCCACATCGTCGATGAGCCGGGTCCGCCGTTGAACACGAACGTCACCGGCCGCGGCGTCGGGCCCGCGTTCCTGGCGAAGTAGGCGGTGTAGAACATGCTGGCTTCCGCGGGCGGAACCTTCGCGTCCTTGTCCGCGTTCTGCGGCACGTCATCCCAGCCGCGGCCGTGCACGATCAGCGTGCCGGCGATCGCCTGGTAATCGATCTTGCGGCCGCCGATCGTGACCGAGCCTTCGCTCGACTTCGATTCGACCTTGAAATGCTCGTTGCCTTCACTCGCCGCGGCCGGCTTGTCCGCAGCGGGCGCCGCGGCGGTGTCGGCGGTCACCGTTTTCGACGCCGCGGCGCCGAAGGCCAACGGCGCAAACGTCAGCAGGCAGGCCAGCAGGCCTGGCATGTTCCGGATCGTCATGGGTGATGTCTTCCTTCGTCGATTGAATCGGTGGTCGCGCTTCATCCGCCGTCGTGCCCCTGCACGATCGGTTCGCCCTTCGCTTCCTTGTACGCGTTGCTGACCAGCGCATCGAGGAAGAAGCCGCGCATCTGCGCGCGGTCCCAGGCGTCGTTGCCGGCGAATTCATCCTGCAGTTTCGTCAGCTGCACGGCCTTGCGCACCTCATCGAGGCTCATGCCGCGCGCGGCCAGCGGTGCGACCTGGTTCCTGATGTCGGCGATCGCCGCCTGCACGCGCTCCAGGTAGCGCCGGTCGGTCTGGATCGTGCCATGCCCGGGTACGAGCCAGGCAAATTCGTATTCCTTCAGCTTGTCGAGGACCTGCAGCCACGATGATGGGTAGGACGCCGACGCATACGGAATGGGATTCACGACAATGTCGCCGGTCGCGAGCACGCGCTGCATCGGCGCCCAGATGACGATGTCGCCATCGGTGTTGGCCTTGCCGAGGAAATTGACGTGCAGCGGCGCCATGTCATCGGGCAGTTCGATCGATTCGTGGAACACCAGGTTCGCCGGCCAGGCCTTGAGCCCGACGTAGCCGGCGACCATCGGCGCGCCGATGTCGACGACGTGCTGCCACTCGCGCCGCTTGTCCGGCGCCAGGTTGGGGTCCTTGAGCGCGCTGGCGCCGTAGTCGACCATGCCCTGGTAGTCGTGCGCGTAGGTGTTGATGTATGCCATCGGCGCGCCGGTCATGTTCGCGTACGTCGCGGCGCTCGAAATGATGGTGACTCCGGGCCAGGCCTGCACGAAGGCGCCGGCGCCCAGGTTGTGGTCGCCGTGGTAGTGCGTGTAGATCAGGAACCGCACCGGCTTGTCGCTCAAGCCGCGGATCGCCGCCACCAGGTTTTTTCCGGATGGAATCGAGCCGCCGGCATCGACGACCACCAGGCCCGCGCGCTGCTCGAACACGACGACGTTGCCCTCGAACGGCGGCTGCGTGCTGCGCACGTTGTTGTAGAGCAGCCAGGCGTGGTCGGTGATCTTCAGCGTCTGGCGCTGGTAGGGGTCGACCGTGGCTGCCGTGGCGGCCGCGGTGAGGCCCAGGCAGCCGAGCCCGATCAGCAGCAACCGGCTTATCGGGGCCACGTTACTGCCGGCCCTTGCGGAACACGAGCACGAAGCGGTCGGTCTTGCCGAGCATCGGCGGCTTGTACGAAACCAGATCGCGCGGGTCGTCGGCGCGGCGCAGCAGGTCGCTGTGCGCGACCAGGCGCAGGCCGCGCTGTTCGAAATCGTGCCGCGCGAACTGCTCGTCGATGCGGTGGAGCGTGGAGGCATCGGCGCTGCCGTGCCCCGCCTTGGCCGAATGATCGATCAGCAGCAGCACGCCGCCGGGTTTCAGCGCCTTGGCGAGCTGGTCGAGCACGCCCGCGGTGTCGAACTTCGGCCATTCGCCGCTCGTGTCGACCCAATAGAGATCGTGGTAGACCTTGCTCAGCACGATCGCATCGAGCGAGCCCGCCGCGAGCTTCATGTGGTCGAGGTCGACGACCTGGTATTCGACATTCGGCAGGCGGTTGCCGGCCAGCCTTTTCTGGCGGTCGCCGTCGGACCATTTGTCGAAGGAGCTGTTGTTGATCATCAGCACGTGCCCCTGCGGGCCGACCAGCTGGCCCAGCACCTCGCTGTAATAGCCGTCGCCGGCGAGCACGTCGGCGACGTGCATGCGGGGGCCGATGCCGGTGAGGCGCAGCAGCGCGGCCGTATGATCGTTGGCGTCGCGGGCCGCATCGGCGCTGCTGCGATGCTGCGCATCGACCGCCATGTCGAAGCGGTCGGCGGCGGCGCAGGCCGCGATACCGGTCGCACCCAGCGTCAGCGTTCCCAGGACATTCAGCCACAGGCGGGAACGGGTCGTGCGCGCTTGCATTGTTGCTCCGGTGGGGCTTCAAGGACCAGCGGGTCCGCGGGAACTGCGAATTCTGCGCCCTCGCGGCGCCCGGAATCAATCGGCGGGGAAGGCGTACAGCGTGCCGTCCAGGCCGCCGATCAGCAGTTTTTCGCCGCTGACCGCGGGCGCGGCGATGAATCCATCCAGGAACGCGCCGGGCCATTCCGGCATCTGCCAGCGCCAGATGATCTGGCCGCTCTTCCGGTCGAGCGCGGAGAGACTGCCGTAGTGGTGCATCGGATACGGCACGACCGGATCGACGCCGGCGAAGTACGGCGTCACGCCCGCGGCGCTGACGTACACGCGCTGGCCCGACACTTCCGGTGTCGCCCAGGGCGCGCCGTAGACGTTCGTGCGCCAGATCACGCTGCCATCCTTCGCATCCATGTACGACACGCGCCGCATGTCGGAGGAGCCGATGAAGAACCGCGTGCCTGCATCGAGTGCCGCGCTTGATTCCACGGCGGTGAGCCAGGGCTGCATCATCCAGTTCGTCTTGCCGGTGGCGGGATCCAGGCCTGCGATCAGGCCCGCCGAGATGCCGAGCACGAGCGTGCCGCCGATCATCGACGCGGGAGCGCCCATGGGTCCCGGCATCGAAATGCGCCACGACTGCGCGCCGCTGTTGCGGTCGAGCGCATAGACGAAATTGTCCATCGTGCCGAAGATGAGGCGCGGACCGTCGATCATCGCGCCCTCGCGGATCTTTCCCTGCGCCTGGAACCGCCAGAGGCGATGGCCGTTGGCCGGGTCGATGGCGTTCATCCCGCCATCGCCCGAACCGATGTACACGATGCCATCGGCCAACAGCGGCTTGGGCGCATGGAAATCCCAGTCGAACACGCCGCTGTTCCTGACCAGCTGATGCGGCTGTACGCGAGACACACGTTCATCGCCGAGGTCGTAACGCCAGAGCTCCTTGCCCGTGGCGCGGTCGAGCTTGAACAGGAAGCCGTTGTCGCAGGCGAAATAGACGGCGTCGGCCGTCGCCAGCGCCTCGCCGAATATTCCGCGGCCCGCGGAGTAGGTCCACTTGAAGCTGCCATCATTCATGTCGATGGCGTGGAATTCGCCGCCCGATGTGCCGACGTAGGCGACGCCGTCGCGCAGCGCGGCGCGCGCGTAGATCGCGGTCGCCAGCTTCGTCTGCCACTTCGGTCCCGGCCCGGCGCTGAAGCTCGGCATCGGCGGCTCCGACGGCAAACTCCGCACGCGATGCAGCGTGATGGGAGCCTTGCCGAGCATGAGCCCGTCCGCCTCATCGCCATTCAGGCTGAGCCTGATGCCCCACTCCTTGTTCAGATACGAACCATCGCCCTGACGCACCAACCCGCCGGGAACGAGCAGGCCGTAGAAGTTGAAGATGTCGCCGTACAGTGCGGCCGAAATGCCGCCTTGGTCGTCGCGCGCGAATTCGAAGCCGAGATCGACGCGGTCGCGCGCGGATCCGGCCTGGCCGAACCACTTGCCCAGGATCGGTTCGTCGGATGGCACCGCGGGCGCGGCCGGTGCGCCCAGGCCAATCGCGGGAACACCGATGATCGCTATCGCCCACGCAATCGATTTCCAGCGGACAGACGGCATGACCAGTCACTCCTATGACAGCAGTTCGCGCAGCGTCAGTACCGTGTGCAACGGTTTGCCGGCACGAACGATCGACAATTGCACCTTCGTTTGCGGCGACTGACGCATCGCGCGCCTGAAATCCCAACCCGAGAGTTGCGTCGCCGCGCTGCCGTCGATCGCAACGATCTCGTCATCGACCTGCAGGCCCGCCTCGGCAGCCGGCGTGCCGGCGGCGACCGCGACCACCTTGAAAGCCTCGGCGCTTTCCTTGATCACCGTCGCACCGGCGCGGTCGAAGGGTCGTGCGGTGGCGCCGGCAACCGGCTCGAACGCGATCTGGCCGCGACCGTAATCGAAATCGAGCCTGAAATTGGCCAGGATATCGTTGCCGACATTGCCCGATTCGGTGCGCGAGGAGAACGCGCCTTGCGTGTCGGCGATGTAACGGGCCACGACTTGCGGAATCTTGAAACCGGCCACTTCAAAATCGGCACGGCTCGACCAGGCGTTCGACGCCCCGCCCATGCCGAATCCCATCGAAGGAAATCCGCGCATCATCTGCTCCTTCAGGCCATGCGCATCCGCCCACTGGCCCTGCACGATCAGCGAGCCGGAATTGCCGGTGTCGAGGCCGACATCGCCGGCAAGGCCGTTGATCTTTGCCACCAGCAGCGGCTCGTCATCGCTGAAGAAGATCGGCACGGCGGTGCCGCCGTCGCGATGGTGGTGACTGCCGAGCGCTTCGAAGGTCAGCGTGCGGGCCCGGTAGTCGAGCCGCATCGCGAAGCGCTCGAACAATTCCAGGCCGAGAATGCCGGCCAGCGGCGGCCGCGCGCCGCGCTCGACGGTGTCGAACGACAGCGGGATGACGGTGAACGGCTGGTCATGCATCGTCATCGCGCCGATGTCCATGCGCTCGACGCGCGTGTACTGTTCCGGCACGGTGCCGGCGCCCGATCCACCGCTTTGCCCGGCGCCGACCGCCTTCAGCCCGAGCGCGTTCGCGGCGGCGGGCGTCAGGATGTCGTGACCGCCGGTGTCGAGGATGAAAGCGAACGGGCCCTGGCCGTTGAGCCTCGCCTCGACGATGACGTCGCCGTCGAACTCGATCGGCACCGTAGTCGTGCCGCCGGCAATCTCGAAGTCGCGGTGCGCCCTGGGTGGCGCGAAATGCTCGGCGGTCGGGCTGCCTCGTGCGACGCGTTCGACGTGGATTTCATCGACGTTGTCCGCCGAGCCGTAGTCGATCGACAGCTTGAACGGCAGCAGCATGCCGGCCACGTTGCGGTAGTCCGCGTAGCGCACGGTGCGCACGTCGATCGTCCTGACCTGGACGGTGCGCGCCAGCAGGTGCGACACCGCGTCGAACCAGAGTTCGACCGGTTGGCCGTTGCGCGGCGTCGCGCGTACGACGGCAAAATTCAGGCCGTCGGCCGTCCGTTCATCCAGCATTTCGATTTGCGCACCGAGCGCACCGGGTTGCAGGTAACCGAACTGTGCCAGCCACGCATCGGTGACATGCACGCCGCGCATGAAAGCGGAATTGATCGGGTGCACGCCGCCGGACATGTCCTGGCGCCAGTCGTGGTCGCCGTCCCAGACTTCGGCGGTCGAGAACAGGTCGAAATTCGAGGCTTGTCGCGAGCGGCCGGTGTCGAGGTCGGTGGTCTGCGACCAGGTGCCGCGCAGTCCGCTGGCGAATTCGCTACCGCTCTCGACGATGAAGCCGGTGTAGACGCGGTCCTTGGTGCCGGCGGCGGCGCGTGCGGCCGCCAGCACCGCATCCGCCTGTGTGGCAGGCCGCGCCACCGCAGGAATGACCAAAGCCATGCCGATCACGGCAATGTGCAGCGCTCTTGATGTTGTGCTCATGCATCAAGAGTGCACCGATGAACGTTGCGGGTCTTGAATCCATTTGACCCCAGCCGACGCCAATGCGACGGCAGCCGGCCGGTCAGCGCCACCACGGATCGGGTCATGTGGGCCTGGTCCGCAAAGCCGC
>JAFEDW010000330.1 GCA_018241455.1 Pseudomonadota bacterium
CGCCGCTCGACGCGCGCGTCTGCCTGGAGCTCGAGTCGCGTTCCGTGTGGGTTGGAGCCTGGCTGTACGTCGAACGCAACCAGCAGGGACAGGAAGTGCCCGTCATCCTGCTCGATACCGACCTGCAGGATAATTCACCCGAGGACCGCCGCATCACGCACCTGCTGTATGGCGGCGACGAGCGCAATCGCCTCAAGCAGGAAGCGGTGCTCGGCATCGGGGGCGTACGAATCCTGGCGGCGCTCGGTTTCACGGTGCTGCAGTTTCACCTCAACGAAGGCCACTCCGCGCTGCTCGCACTGGAACTGCTGCGGCGCTGCGAGATCCCGGAACGCGACCGGCACGCAGGTGAGTCGCCGTACGATCTGCCGCGGGTGCGCGAGCAGTGCAGCTTCACCACGCACACGCCTGTGGAAGCCGGTCACGATCACTTTCCGTACACGCTGGTGCGCGCGGTGCTCGGCGATTTCATCGACCAGCCGTTGCTCGAATCCCTGGGCGGACCCATGGAACTCAACCTGACGCGCCTGGCGCTGGCAACCAGCGAATGTGTCAACGGCGTGACGCAACGCCACGCCGAAACCTCGCGCCGCCGGTTCCCGGGCGTCGACGTGCACGCGATAACCAATGGCGTGCACGTGACGACCTGGGTGTGCCCGGAGCTCGCGCCGCTGTTCGACCAGCATGTACCACGCTGGCGGCAGGAACCGGAATTCCTGGCCCGCGCCGATTGTTGCCTACCGCCGCAGGCGCTGTGGTCCGCCCATGTTGCGGCCAAGAAGCGGTTGGTTGCGCAGCTCGCGCGAAACACCGGCGTCAGTTTCGACCCGGAGCTGCCGCTGATCGGGTTTGCCCGGCGGATGACGCAATACAAGCGGGCGGAGCTCTTGTTCCAGGATCCGGGTCGCTTGCGAGCGATCGCGCGGCGCCAGCCGTTCCAGCTGGTGTTTGGCGGCAAGGCGCATCCACAGGACGCGGACGGTCGGGATTTGCTGAAGACCGTCATCGCGAACCTGCGCGCACTCGCGCCAGATGTCCGTGCTGTCTATGTGGCCGACTACGATCTCGCCAGCGCGCAGGCGCTCGTCAGCGGCGTCGACTTGTGGCTCAACACCCCGCTCCCGCCCTTCGAGGCGTCGGGAACCAGCGGCATGAAAGCGGCACTCAACGGCGTGCCGAGCCTCAGCGTCCTCGACGGCTGGTGGCTCGAGGGATGCATCGAGGGCGTCACCGGGTGGTCGATCGGCAGCGGCGACGCGCAGAGCACCGAGGCCGACGCCGTTTCGCTCTACGCCAAGCTCGAGGATGTCGTGCTACCTTTGTACCGCCATGACACGCCCGGCTGGATCCGCGTGATGCTCGGCGCGATTGCCAAGAATGGCTCGATCTTCAACAGCCATCGCATGATGCGGCGCTACGCCACCGACGCCTACCTGCGCTGAGACTGCCGCGCTTCCGGCGCGGAGCCAAGTTCCCGTTGCAGGCGGACCCGCAGCCGTGCGGCCGACTCATGCGTGACATCGCGTGCCACCGTACTCCTGAGCCGGGCGCGAACACCGCCGGGCAAGGCCAACCTGATCGATCCCAGCAGGCGGGGCGAGGCCACGAGCGCCAACTGTTCGGTCGACGCGCAGTCCCGCCCGGCGATCGCCGCAACCGCCTTTGCAAACTGCTCACTCCGCTCACGGTGCACCCGTGATGGCGGAGCCAGCGCCTGGTAGAGCCCTCCTGCCCGGTTGTACTTGCTGCCGCCGCGCCCGGTCAGCAGGTTCCGCTCCGGCGTGCGCGCCGCCGGGTTGCGCACCGTCGCCAGCAACTTCAACGTCGACAGATCCGCGTTGGCGCTGTAGATCCGGGCTTCACTCAGGTCCGCGACGACCACGCGCCACGGCCTACCCCACCGCCCGCCAGATACTGCCGCGGGATCACGGGCGCTGTACTCGGGCGCTGGACGCAATCGCGCAATTGCCGATCGTTTCATGGCACCTTTCCTTTGGTCCGCCGTGCGTGAGCTGCGAATCCACGCGACCTGCACGTATCGGATACTTTTTTAATTCTCCCACGATAGCCGCGCGCCGCATCCGTATCTATGCGGATAAAGCTCGCGCCGCACGCGGCAGCGTGGCCCCGAAGCACCGCTAGGTAATCACCCCGATTGCCAACTGCAGCGCCCAGGGCCAGCCTTGCGCTGTCATCGCCCGACGATCCGGAGAGTTTCATGGACAAGCAAAAGGCAGCGGTCACGATCTCCAGACACCCAGGCGCGTCGGCAGCGCCGCGCGCGCTTGCGCAAGCAGCGGTCACCGAGGTGCTCGAAGAGCACGAGTCGGCGCCGGATGGGTTGGCGCGCATGGATCCACAGCTGCGGCACGAGATGATTTCGACTGCCGCGTAT
>JAFEDW010000331.1 GCA_018241455.1 Pseudomonadota bacterium
ATCACCTCGCGGTCGGCGACCGTCAGGCGCATGCGCAGCGTGCGGCGTTGGTCGCGCGCGGTCAGCGCGATCGCCGGCAGCATGCTGGTCACGTCCTCGGTCTGCCACAGCACTTCGTAGAGCGCCACTTCGGCGCCCTGGCCGCGGATCGTCGCCACGTCGATCTGCCGCACCGAGGCGCGCCATTCAGGCGAGAGCCGCTCGACGGTCGCCGAGGTGGTGATGATCTGCCCCGCCTTGGCCTGGCTGGTCATGCGATTGGCGGTGTGCACGCTGGCGCCGAACACGTCGCGCGCCTCGAGCACCACCGGTCCGAAGTGGCAGCCGATGCGGATCGACACCGGCTGGCCGTCCATCTTCAGTTCGGCGTGCGCGGCGATCTGCTTCTGCATCTGCCCGGCCGCATCGAGCGCGTCGTCGGGCTTCGGGAACGTGGCCATGACTTCATCGCCGATCGTCTTGATGACGGTGCCGTTGTGCTCCTCGGTCGCGGTGCGCATCACATCGATGCAGATCGCGATCATGGCCCGCGCACGCTGGTCCCCCAGCGTTTCGAACAGCCGGGTCGAGCCGACGACATCGGCGAACAAGATCGCGAGTTCGATATCCTTGGCCATGTTTCCCGTAGTCGACATCGCTGTGCTCGGCCGCCCCATTCTCCATTAGTTCACATAAGGTGGCGGCTGGCCGCGGGGATTATACGTGAGCAACTACTCCAGATTACGATAAAAACCCGATAAGTGCATGATCAATACAGGAAAAAGTCCGCCGCGGCGCTGCTGCTGCGTGCTCCCGCCGCCAGCCGGGAGCGGAAAGCGCGCGCGCCGCTCTGTCCCGCGTACAGGCCGAACATGTGGCGCGTGATGGCGTTGAGCGGCTCGCCCGCCGCCCGCTCGCGCACCGCATAGCGCGCCATGCGTTCGAGCAGCGCGCGTTCATCCGGCCGCTGCCAGCCGTCGTCGAACAGCTGCTGATGCAGTTCGCTGAGAATGTAGGGCCGATGATAGGCCTCGCGACCCAGCATCACGCCGGCGCACCACTCCAGCGCGCTTTGGGCCTGTGCCGCCGTACGAAGTCCTCCGTTCAGCACGAACTGCAGCGTCGGGAATTGCGTCGCCAGGCGCTGCACGACGTCGGGACGGAGCGGCGGAACATCGCGATTCTCCTTCGGCGACAAGCCGCCCAGCACCGCCTGGCGCGCGTGCACGATGAAGATCGTGCAGCCGGCCGCGCTCACGCTTTCCGTGAAGGCGACCAGCCGCCCGAAGTCGGCGTCGTCGAACACCGCCAGCCGCGCCCGCAGTGGCGTGCGGGCCGTGCCGCCATCCGCGCCCCCGATGATGCCGATGCGCATCTTCACGGTCACCGGCACTTTCACGGCCGCGCGCATCGCGGCGACACAGTCAGCCACGCGCCTTGGCTCGGCCATCAGGCAGGCGCCGAACGCGCCTGCGTGCACGCGATCGCTCGGGCAGCCGCAGTTCAGGTTGATCTCGAGGTAGCCTGCGCTCTCGCCGAGCCGCGCCGCTGCCGCGAGCCGATCGGGATCGCTACCACCGAGCTGCAGCGCGAGCGGCTGCTCTTCCTCGGAATGGCGCAACAGTCGCGCCGCATCGCCGCGCAGCAGCGCCTCCGCCGTGATCATTTCGGTATAAAGGAGCGTGCGCGGCGAGAAGCCGCGCAGGAAATAGCGGCAGTGGCGGTCGGTCCAATCCATCATCGGAGCGACGGCGAGGCGCCGATCGACGGTCGCGCCGGGCGCAGCGGCCGGCACGCTCACGAACCGCCGACACTGATCGCGCCCTGCTGCGCCAGCGCGTCGATCCGCGTGTCGTCCATCGACAGCACCTCGCGCAACACCTCGCGCGTGTGCGCGCCGAGCGCTGGCGGCGGCAGGCGATAGTCCACCGGCGCGGCCGCCAGCCGCAGCGGGCTGGCTATCACGGGCACCGCCGCGGTCGCAGCGGCCTCGGCCGTGGGCGCAGTCGCCGGGATCTCCACGCGCAGCTGGCGCGCCTGCACCTGCGGATCGGCGAATACGCCGGCGATGTCGTTGATAGGGCCGCAGGGCACGCCCTCGGCCTCGAGCAGCGTGATCCACTCGCGCGTGCCGCGCGTCTTAGTGACCGCGGTCATCATCGCGATGAGGAGTTTCCTGTTCGCGACGCGGTGCGGGTTGGTCGCGAAGCGCTCGTCCGCCGACCATTCGGGATGGCCGACGCAGCGGCAGAAGTGCGCGAACTGCCCGTCGTTGCCGATCGCCAGCATCATCCAGCCGTCCGCGGTCGGAAAATCCTGGTACGGAACGATGCTCGGGTGCGCATTGCCGGGACGATCGGGCGCCACGCCGGTGGCGAGGAAGTTCATGCCCTGGTAGGCGAGCATCGCGACGC
>JAFEDW010000332.1 GCA_018241455.1 Pseudomonadota bacterium
CGGCGCCGATCAGCGCCGCGGCCGCGCGGCCGATGCGCACTTTCTCATCCGCAAAGCGCCGCCGCTTCACGTCGATCGCTTCCTCGACCGGCGACAGCGCGCCGAGGCGCAGCAGCGCGCCGCCGGGCGAGCGCGTGCACACGCCCTTCGCGTCGAGGAAGTTCAGGTCCTTGCGCAGCGTCTGCGTCGACACGCCGAACAGCTCCGCCAGCGCGGGAATCTGCACGCTGTTCTGCTCGCGCAGCAGCGCGACGATGCGCTCGCGGCGGCTGCTGGTGTCACGCCGCACGATCATCGGGGCAAGGTACCGGTTACTGCCGGCGGCTCGGGTTCGATCGCCAGCAACACGGCCGCCACCAACGCAAGCGCGATGCCGGCGAGCTTTGTACCGGTCGGTATCGCACCCAGCAGCGCGATCGAAATGACCGCCGTGATCAGCGGCGCGCCCGCATTGGTCAGCGGCGAGACCACGATGGCCTTGCCATAACGAAATGCATAGACCAGGCACAGCGCGCCCAGCGAATTGAGGATCTGGATTGCGGCGGCCAGCCAGGGCCCATCCGGCCCCCAATTGATCGGCACGGAAAAGTCGGTCATCGAAACCGCCACCGGCATCAGTAACAGGCCCGTGACGGTCATGTAGAAGAAGATGCTCTCGGCATCCATCGTCGCGTTGGCGAGCTTCATGAAGAAACCCTGTACGCCCCAGGCCAGCAGCACGCCGAGCGCGGCGAGGAACCAAAGCTGGCCGAAGCCACCGGTGTCCGGCCCGCTGGCGTAGTCGAACAGCGGCAACGAGCAGAGCGCCAGGACGATGCCGAACGCGCCGAGTCTGCCGGTGCGCTCGCGCAGCACGGCGAGCGACAGCACGATCGTGACCAATGGCGATAGCGAAATGATCGGGAAGATCAGGTACACGGGCCCGGTGCGCACCGCGTGAAAGAGCAACATCTGGCCACCCGCACCCAGCAGCCCGATCAACGAGCCGTACAGGAGCGATCGCGGATCGTGTTGCAGCCGCCAGCCAACGCGGTAGAGCGCGATAAGCGCCGGCGGGATCATCGTCAGTGCCCACACGCAGTAGATCAAAGTTTCCGGGAAGCCGTGATTCGCCGGGAGCCCGGTAAAAGCGCCCCACACCCCCCAGAAGCCAAGGGTGACCAGGGCGTAGATCAGCCACGGTCTCGAGATCATGGGTATTGGCGAAGGTTCACAAGAGAGCTTATAGGTGAAAGATAGTTAAATTTCAATAGCGACATTTTTTGATTTTCATATGGCCATTTAGCCCGCAATACGCTGATATTCAGGCAGTAAAGACTCTAAATACTGTTCTTGAAACAATTTTGTGTTTCGTTTATTTTTCACATCAGAACGAGCCTCGGCGTCCCGGTGCATTCCGGAGCCGCTCCAGCCCGATCAGATCGTAGAGGGGGAATCCGATGAGCAGGTACGAATCCCGGTTATTCAGCCAGGCGCCACGGCCGCTGTACGTGACACTCATTGGAACGGCGCTGCTAGGAATGGCGCTGGCCGGGCCGACGCCGGCGCAGACCGCAACGACGCCAGCGAACGCAGCCACGGCGAGCCCCGCAGACGTCGAGGAGATTGTCATCACCGGCCTGCGGGCCAGCCTCGAAAAATCACTCGAGATGAAAAAAGAATCGGCGGTGGTGCAGGACTCCATCAATGCGCTGGAGCTGGGCCGGTTTCCCGACGCCGACGTTGCCGACTCGCTGAGCCACCTTCCGGGCATCACGATTTCGCGCACCACCGGCGGCGAAGGCCTGCGCATCAACGTGCAGGGCCTCGGCCCGGACTACAACCTGGTCACGCTCAACAATCGCATTCTCGCCACCGACGATGACGGTCGTGAACTGGCGTTCGACGTACTGCCTTCCGAAGTGATTTCGGGCGCCGACGTGCTGAAATCGCCGCAGGCCTCGGCGCTCGAAGGCAGCATCGGTGGCACCGTGAACCTGCGCACCGCCAGCGCCTTCGACAAACCCGGCTTCCATGCCGGCGCGCACGCGCAAGGCGACTACAACTCGATGACGCACCTGCACGGCAGCAAGTTCTCGGCCTTCGTGACCAACACCAACGCCGATCGCACGCTGGGCTTCCTGCTCGCGGCCGTCCACTCCGAGGACAACACGCGCACCGACTCGCTGAACGCCTACAACCAGAACATCTACGGCCCGATGGTATTCCCTTTCCCCAAGGACAGCCCCGATGGCACGCCGATCGATGCCACGCCCTGCTGCATCACGTTTGGTTCGATCTACGACAACAAGAAGCGCGATGCATTTTCAGGGAGCCTCGAATGGCGGCCGAGCGATGACTTCTCGCTGGTCGCCGACGGCCTCTACACGCGCCTGCGCGATCCGCAG
>JAFEDW010000333.1 GCA_018241455.1 Pseudomonadota bacterium
ACGCGCGATGTCGACCATCGGCGAGAAGGTCCAGCGGATACCGGTTGCAGAAGCCTTACGCGCGGCGACGCGCGCGGCCTGTTCGACCAGCTCCGGATCCCAACTCGAGGCGAGGCCGAGCGGAATCGGGAATTCGGTGCGGAAGCCGTGGATCACGTCGAGCCCGAACACCACCGGGATATGGAGGCGCGATTTCTCGACTGCGATGTGCTGGTAGGCGTTGGTCTCGCGCGCGGTGGAGATATTGAACAGCGCGCCGATCTGGCCGCGCGCGAGCATGTCGTTGTAATCGCTGCGGCCGGTGCCGGGGCCGGTAGGCTGTCCAGCGGAGTACTGCGCGAGCTGCCCGACCTTTTCCTCGAGCGTCATCTGCTTCAGCAGCGCTTCGACCTTGGCATCGATGGCCGGATCGTAGACGCCGGTGTGCAGCGGCACCGGCGAAGGTTGCAGTGCGTTCGCGGGCGGTGCCGGCAGCGCCAGCAGGACCACGACCGCGGGGACGAGCAACAGGCGGGTGGCGGTGCGCATGGTTTTATCGCTTTTCACGAGGTGGTAAACGTTTACATCATGCTATTGCCTGGACGCCCGCGCTGTCAATGCGGCCCCGGGGTGGGTCAGCGCTTGAGGCAGGCCGACTCGCAAATCGCATGCGCCACGTAGCCCGCGGCAGTCGCGAAGGCCCGGCCGGCATAGTCCATGCGTGCGGTCTCGGGATCGATCCCTTCCGAGACGATGCCCCCATCCCAGGGGCTCGCCAACAGGATCTCCGCCGCGCGGTCGTGCGAGCGCTTGAGCCGCAGCTCATCGGCGATCACCCACGAGGTCGTGATCGGCAGCCGGTAGCTGCCCGGCAGGCCGTAGCGGCTGCCCGAGTACGAATACCTGTAGTTCGGCGAATGCAGCCAATCGTAGGTGCGGCGGAACAGCGGATCGTCCTCGGCGATGAATCCAAGCGCCGGCAGTTTCATCAGCGAGCCGGGCGGGATGTCGGTGGTCGCGAAGTTCGTGCCGTCGGTGGCCGAGGCGAAGATCGTGCCGGTGGCGCCCGCCGCCGTGCCGGTCACCGCATGCGCCATGATGGCCGCGTGCAGCGCGGTGGCGCGGCGCTGCATGTCCGCGGCCGCCGCGTCGTCGTGCAGCGCGCTGTACAGCGTGGCGAACTCGGTCAGCGCTCGCCAGGCGAGCACGTTGTCATAGGTGATGAACGGCAGTTTCTGGAATTCGTCCTGCGGGTCCTGCAGCGAGGAATACAGGCCGATGCCGGGATCGAAGCGCCCGAGCAGCCGGTCGCGCAGCAGCGCAATGGCGTCACGGTGCGCGCCGACGAATGCGCTATCGCCAGTGGCGCGCAGGTACGATCCCAGCGCCACCAGTGGCGCGACCGCCTCGTCGAGCTGGAAGCCATCCTCCAGCACGACGCCGTCAATGAAGCGGCTGTGCGTGCCGGTGTTGCGCAACTGGATCGTCAGCGCGTATTCGAGTGCGTCGCGCGCCAGTTGCGCGTCGATATCGAGCAGGCCGGGGAAACTCCACAACATCGCGTCGCGATCCCAATACGCGGCCGAGACGTAGTAGCGCGGGCTGCGCGAGGTGACGCCGACGAGTTGCTCGGTGTCGATCGTGCGGCCCCAGGCGTACAGCGCGGTGAACAGGAAATTGCGATTCATCAGCAGGTCGAGGTCGGCGCGGCCGGTCGTGCGCGTGCGCGCGTGGCACCAGGCGGCAGCCGCCGCGATGATCGCATCCGACCCCGATCGGTCGAGCATCTCGCGCAGCGCGCGCGCATTGTGCGCGGCGCTGAATTCCTCGACGCCCGGCGCCAGCACGTACAGCGCCTCGGTGCTCTCGCCCGGCTGCAGCACGACCGCGTGCGCCGCGTTCGCCTCGGGCGACAGCGACAATGGTGGCGTCGCGGTGGTCGCGACCGAACCTGGGTGCACCAGCGCCCAGGCAAATTGCGTGTCGTTGGTGATGTAGCTGAACACCTCGCCCGGATCGACCCACGGCGAGGGCCCGATCGTGCGCTCGCCGCGCAGCACGACCGGCACGTAGGTGACGCGGCTCAAGCGCCCGAACGAGGCTTTCACGCCCAGCGTGACGTGGGCCGCGACAGCGCGGTGGTTGGTGGCGGTCAAGCGGATGAAGGCCGCACGGTATCCGTTCGGCGCGCAGTAGGTCAGCGTCAGGTCGAGGCCATCGATCGCCTGGTGCGCCTGCGGAATCCAGTATTCGAGCAGCTCCCAGCTCGGGTCATGCCAGGCGAGCGGTTTGCCGTCGGCTTCGAAATACGGTTCGAGCACCGGACGCGCGGACTCGCCGCTCGCCTGCAGCAGCCCGCGATCGCGCATCGACAGCGCATTGAACGTGGTGAGCGCGCC
>JAFEDW010000334.1 GCA_018241455.1 Pseudomonadota bacterium
GATGTTCGGTGAGTGCTCGCGCGGCCCATAGCGGCGCTGGCCGTCCTTGAAGATGCCGAGCACCAGCGGCGAAAGCTCCAGCGGCACCTTGAGTTGCTGCGCGAGCTGGTCGAACAGCCCCACGTCCTTGATCACGAGGTCCATCGTGAAGCCGATATCGCGCGAGCCGTTGAGGATCACCTGCGATTCGGTTTCGTGCACGAACGAATTGCCCGAGGAAATGCGGATCGCCTCGTAGGCGGTGTTCATGTCCATGCCGGCCACGCGGCAGACCGTCAACGCTTCGGCGAGTGCGGCCAGGTGCACGGTGCACAGGTAGTTCGTGACGACCTTCAGCGCGGAAGCCGAACCGAGCGGCCCGGTGTGCAGGATCTGCCGGCCGAGGATCTTCAGCACCGGCAGCACGCGCTCGAACGCCGCACGTTCGCCGCCGGCGAAAATCGAGATGTTGCCGGTCGCGGCGCGGTGGCAGCCGCCGGAAACAGGGCAATCCATCGCCAGGCCACCGCGCGCCTCGATGAGCGCGCCGAGGCGCCTGACTTCGTCCTGGTCGGTGGTGCTCATCTCGAGCCATATTTTTCCGCGCGTCAGCCCGGCCAGCACGCCATCGGCGTCTTCCAGCACCGCACGCGAAGCGGCGGGCGAGGGCAGGCAGGTGATGACGATATCCACCTGCTCGGCCATCGCGCGTGGCGTGGCGGCACTGCGTGCGCCCTGCGCGACGAAGCTCGCCACGAGCTCCGCGTTCAGGTCGCGCACGGTCAGGTCGACGCCATTGCGGGCGAGGTTCCCGGCGAGCTTGCCGCCGACGTTGCCGAGTCCGATGAATCCAATACGGGGATATTTCACGCGTGCACCTCATCCGCGGCCTTCAGAATGCCCGCCGCAGTTTACACAGCCGCCAGCTGGCTGTTCGGGGTCGGTCACCATCCACCCCGGGCCATCGCAAAAAGGCATGTGGCAGGGTAGTGCTATCTTAATTTGTGGCAAGCGAGGATCGGGGCTGCCAAATCCGGACTGGGGGCGCGAATTCAGGCAATATCCCGTTGTCAGTTTCGAACCGGACCCCAACAAGCATGCGTCAACCGGACAGAACGACACCCGCCGCAGCCGCATCGTCAATGGGATACCGTTGGTACGTGCTGATCCTGATGTGTTCGGTGTACACGCTGAGCATCACGGATCGCTACATGATCACGCAGGTGCTCGAGCCGATCCGCGAGGAGCTGCACCTGACAGCTGGCGGCGTCGGCGCCTTGACCGGCCTGGGGCTTGGCCTGTTCTACATCGTCATGGGTTTCCCGATTTCCTGGCTGATCGACCGCAGCAGCCGGCGCGTCATCCTGTCGGCATCGATCATCGGCTGGTCGGCGTTTACGATGGCCACCGCGTTGTCGCGCAACTTCTGGCAACTGATGACCGCGCGCATCGGCATCGGCATCGGCGAGGCCGGCGGCACGCCGGGCGCGAATTCGATGATCTCGGACTATTTCCCGGCGGCGCGCCGTCCGATGGCCGCCACGGTGTTTTCTCTCGGCGCGCCGATCGGTGCGTACTTCGCCTCCGACACGACCGGCGCGATCGCCGACCTGCACGGCTGGCGTGCGCCATTCCTGTGGCTGGGCCTGCCGGGCGTGATCGTAGGCTTGCTGATCTGGTTCACGGTGCGTGAGCCGCGCCGCGGCGTGCTCGATGCACACATCACCGACGACAAGCCCTCGTTCATGGATGCGATGCGCTACCTGTGGCAGCAGCGCTCGGCGGTGCACGTGATGGTCGGCAGCGCGCTCACGGCGCTGTGGGGCTGGGGCTTGATGTACTGGACGCCGACGTTCCTGAAACTGGTGTACGGCCTCTCGCCGGGACAGTCAGGCGCGATCACCGGCAATATCCACCTGTTCGGCGGCGGCGCGGCAACGGTCTACACGGGCTGGCTGCTGACGCGGCCGTCGATGGCCGATCCGCGCCGCATCGTGAAACTGATGGGCTGGTGGATCGGCCTCGCCACGGTCGTGTCGATCGCCATCTACGCAACGCATTCGCTGGCAGTAGCGAAGGTGTTGTTCTGGTTGTTCATCCCGTCGATCTATTTCTACATCGGGCCATGCTTCGGCCTGCTGCTGAACCTGGCGGAGCCGAGGATGCGCGCCGTGTTCTGCGCCACGACATTGTTCGCCGCCAATTTCTGCAACCTGATCGTCGCTCCGGTCGGTTTCGGGAGCCTCGCGGACTGGCTCGGCCCCGGCCATGTGATGACGCCGGAATCGCTGCGCCTGGCGCTGCTGGTGCTGGCGCCGACCGGCTTCTGGGCCACGTTCCATTATTTCTGGTCGACGCGCCAGATCGTCGCCGACCAGGA
>JAFEDW010000335.1 GCA_018241455.1 Pseudomonadota bacterium
CGGCGCTCTCGCTCAGCAGCTCGATCTGCCAGCCGCGCGTCTCGGCATAGCGGCTGTACATGCGCAGCAGGTCGCCGGCAAACAGCGCCGCCTCGTCGCCGCCGGTGCCGGCACGGATTTCCAGGAAGATGTTGCCTTCATCGTGCGGATCCTGCGGCAGCAGCATCCGCTGCAACGCATCGAGCCGCGTGGCGAGCTCGGCCTCGAGCCGCACCGCTTCTTCCTCGCCCAAGGCGCGCATGCCGGCGTCGCCGTCGGCGCGCAGCGCCTCGGCCGAGGCGAGTTCGGCTTCCAGGCCGCGGTACTCGTTGAAGGCGGTCGCCAGCGGCTGCAGGCGCGCGTACTCGACCGACAGTTCGCGGAACTGAGACGTGTTTCCAAGCACCTGCGGGTCGGCGAGCAGGCGGCCGACTTCCTCGCAGCGGTCGGCCGATTTTTCCAGCTTCTGGCGGATCGAAACTTTCATTGCCCTGCTATAGTCGCATGATCATGCGTGTTTGCCATCGCCCATGGATCCATGCCCGGCGCCGTGCGGTCGCGATCGCCGCGCTGGCTGCGGTGCTCGCGCCGCTCGCCGTGCCGGCCGCCGCCCCCGCGCGCGTGGACGGCAATGCGGCGGTGAACAGCGCCGAGCAGGCGCTGATGCGCGGGGATTGCGGTGTCGCGAGCCGCCTCTACCAGCAGGCCAGCCAGGCGCTCGAGCAGCCCGAGCTGGCCGAGCGCGCCAGCGCCGTGTCGCTGGCCTGCGGCCAGTACGCGATCGCGCATGCGATCGCCGAATCGTGGCTGCAGTTCTCGCCCCGCGACACCGGCGCGATGCTGGCGCTCACGCAGGCCGAGCTCGGCAATTACCAGATCGCCGAGGCGCGTCGTCACTTCCGCGATCTGCTGGCCGACGGCGGCAAGAAGGTGGCTGAATCGATCGACGCCGTGGTGCAGCGCGTGGGCAGTGAGCCGACGCTCGCGATGCTCCGCGAGCTCGACGCCGCGCCGCTGCGCGGCGCCGACGCGCAGCTCGAGCTCGGTGCGCTGGCGCTCGATGGCTGGGATGCGGCGCTGGCACTGCGCTACGCCCAAGGTGCCAGGTCTGCAGGCGCCAGCGTACCGGCGGCAGCGCTGATCACGGCGCGTGCCGAAGCGATACTCGGCAACGCAGCCGGCGCGGAAGCCGCCGCCAAACAAGCCGCGGCCGTGCCCGGCGGGCGCCTGGCGCTGGCGCAATCACTGCTCGTGCTCGGCGACGACAGCGCGGCGCAGCACGAACTCGAGCGCCTGCGATCCGATCCGGAGGCGGGCGGTGCCGCGGCGCGCCTGCTGGCGCAGGCGGCGATGGAAAGCGCCGACTACGCCGTCGCCGAGCAGCGCTGCCAGGCGCTGATCAACGATCCGAACTCGGCGCCGCTGGCGGTGTTCTACCTCGGATTGATCGCCGAGCGGCGCGGCGATGATGCCGTGGCGATGCGCGACTATTCGCTGCTCGCGGGCAGCGGCTTCGAGCCGCAAGCACGCCGCCGCGTCGCCGCGATACTGTACAAGCAGGGCGAGCGCGATGCAGCGGTGCGCGTGCTGAACGCCGCGCGCGACGCCGAGCCGGACGAGCGCATTCGCAGCGAGCTGGCGGCGGCCGACCTGCTGTCCGTGTCGGGAGCAGCGGATGAGGCGATCAGCCGCATCGACAGCGCGCTCAAGCGTTCACCCGGCAATCCCGAGATCGCCTACCAGCGCGCCGTACTGCTCGAACGCGCCGGTCGCGTCGATGCGGCGATCGCACAACTCGAATCGCTCCATCGGGCGCGGCCGCTCGACGCCGGCGTCACCAATGCGCTCGGCTACACGCTCGCCGACCACAAGCGCGAGCTGCCGCGCGCCGAACAGCTGATCCGCGCCGCGCTCGCGACGCAGCCCGACAATCCGGCGCTGCTCGACAGCCTCGGCTGGGTGCTGCACCGGCGCGGACAGAGCGCCGCGGCGGTGGCCCCGCTTGCGCGCGCATTCCGCCTGCTGCACGACGGGGACATCGGTGCGCATTGGGGCGAGGTGCTGTGGACCGCGGGCCAGAAAGCGGAAGCGCGCGCGGCGTGGCAGCGGGCGCTGGCCGCCGATCCCGACAATGTGCTCCTCGGCAAGACCGTGAGCCGCTTCGCCCCCACCCTCAAGGCGCCCAAGCCGCCGCCGGCGCTGGAGCCGGCGCCACGCACGTCCATCTGAACCCACGATTTCGAATCCCGATGCGCGCGCTGTTCGCCGGAATCGTGCTGCTGTCGCTGGCCGCCTGCCACACGCTGCCGCCGGTGGCGGGCGCGCCGTGGCATGAGCGCCGCGCCGAGCTGCAGGCGGTCGATC
>JAFEDW010000336.1 GCA_018241455.1 Pseudomonadota bacterium
ACCGGCGAGCTGGCGTGGCGCGCGCAGAGCGTCGGCGACACGCTGTGCGTCAACAAGGCGCGGCTCGGCGCCAGGGAAGATCCGTTCCGCTTCATCAGCGTGCCGTTGCGGCACGAGGCGACCGTGTTCGGCGTGCTGGTCGTGTTCACGCATGAATCGCGGCCGTCGTACGAGGCCGCGGACCGGCGCGGCGTGGCCGAAGGGGCCGCGCGGCTGTCGCGGCTGCTCGATCCGGACGGCGCCGGCGCCGCCTATTTCAACAGCCGCCGGTTGATCAACCGCACCGACAGCGAAACGCCGCAGGTCGCGTAGGCGGCGAGCACCAGCACGTCGAGCAGCGGGTGTGCGATCGGCACGCCCAAGGTCAGGCCGCGCGCGAGATCGGCGCCATGCGTCAGCGGCAACACCGCGCCGATCGCCTGGATCACCGGCGGGAGCGCGGCGCGCGGGTAGAACACGCCCGACAGGAACATCATCGGCGTGATCACCAGCGTGAAATAGAAGATGAAGAACTCGTAGGACTTCGCCAGCGCGGTCATGATGAGCCCGACACCGGAGAAGGCCAGCCCGATCAGCAGCACCACCGGCATGACCGCCAGCGGCCGCAATCCGTGCACCAGCCCGAGCAGGTACATCGCAATCAGCATCGCCGCGCCGGAGAGCGTGGCCTTGAGCGCCGCCCAGATCCATTCGCCGAGCACGACGTCGGCGGCGGTCATCGGTGCGTGGATGATGCCTTCCCAGGTGCGCTGCACCTTGAGGCGCGAGAAGGCCGAGTACAGCGCCTCGAACGTGGCGCTGTTCATCGCGCTGTAGCAGAGCATGCCGCCGGCCAGGAAGCTGATGTAGCGCATGCCATCGATCGAGGGCATGAAGGTGCCGAGGCCGAACCCCAGGCCGACGAGGTAGATCATCGGGTCGGCCATGTTGCCGAGCATCGAGGCGTACATGAGCTTGCGCCACACGAGGAAATTGCGCCCGACCACGTGCAGGAAGCGCAAGTGCAGGCGTTCGATCAGCGGCTCAGTCACGGATGTCGCGCCCGGTCAGTTTGATGAACACGTCCTCGAGGTTGGCGGTGCGCGACAGCGCGCGCAGCTCGTTCTTGCCCTGCAGCGCTTCCAGCAGCGGCGCGGGTTCGCGGCAGTAACAGAAGGCGGTCTCGCCGGTCACTTCGATGCGCTGCGCGAGGCGCGGCGCGACATCGCGCGCGAATTCGCGCACGCCGTCGCCGTAGATCTCGACCACGTGCGGCTCGATGCGCGAACCGATCAGCGCGCGCGGTGCGTCCTCGGCGATCAGCGCGCCGCGGTCCATGATCGCGACGCGATCGCAGAGCCGCTCGGCCTCGTCCATGAAATGCGTGGTGAGGATCAGGGTGCGCCCGGAGGCGGTGAGGCTCTTCAACCGGTCCCAGATCAGGTGGCGCGCCTGCGGGTCGAGCCCGGTGGTCGGCTCGTCGAGGAAGATGATCTGCGGATCATTGACCAGCGCGCGGGCGAGCGTCAGCCGGCGCTTCATGCCGCCGGAGAGCGTGTCGAGCCGGGCGCCGGCCTTGTCCTCGAGTCCGGCGAACTCCAGCAGCCGTGGCACGCGCTCGAGCATGACGCGGCGCTCGATGCCGAAATACCGGCCATAGACGATGAGGTTCTCGGACACGGTGAAATCCGGGTCGAGGTTGTCGAACTGCGGGCACACGCCGGTGCGCGCGCGCGCCGCGCGCGCCGCCGCCGGCACCGGGAGCCCGGCCAGCGTGATCGTGCCGGAATCGCTGTTCGTCAGGCCGAGGCAGCAGCGCAGCGTCGTGGTCTTGCCGGCGCCGTTCGGGCCCAGCAGGCCGAAGCATTCGCCGGCCGCGACGCCAAAGCTGACGCCGCGTACGACTTCGGTGCCGGAATAGGATTTATGGAGGTCGCTGACCTGCAGCATGCAGGCCTAGTGTCTCACAGCCAGCGTCAGCGGGCGGCGTAGGCGTCCATCATCAGGCCGGTGCCGCCGCCCGAGATGTGCGCGACGACGGCGGTGCGGCGATGCACTTTGGTGACCGCGCCCAGATCGATGGCGAAGGCGAGCTCGACCTGCTGGCCCTTCTTCAGGCCGAGCGAAGCGGTGCGGATGAACACGCCGTTGGCGCTCAGGTTGATGGCGCGGCACAGCCGACGCTTGCCCTGCGGCATCATGATGTACACCGTGGTGCGCGCGCGATGGCGGGTGTGCAAACGTCGTTCCATGGAATTCTCTGCCCCTCGGCCGTGCCTGCGTGGTCCCCTTGCGTCGCAGACTTGGGCCGGATTCGATTATGCACCGATCCGCGTCGAATCCAACCGCAAGCT
>JAFEDW010000337.1 GCA_018241455.1 Pseudomonadota bacterium
TATGGCGAGCTGGGCGTGCACGCGCTCGGCTACGTGGCCGCGGTCAGCGAGGACGACCTCGATCGCATCGACAAGCCGGGCTACGCGGGCACGACGCTGATCGGCAAGCTCGGCGTGGAGAGCGCCTACGAGACGCAGCTGCACGGGCTCAACGGCTACCAGCAGATCCTCGTCAACGCGCAGGGGCGCTCGGTGAAATTCCAGGGCGCCTACCAGCCGGACCTGCGGGCCGAAGCACCGGTCGCGGGCCGCGACCTGGTGCTGGCGCTCGATCTGCCGACGCAGCAGGCCGCCGAAGAGGCGCTCGGCGATCGCCGCGGCGCGATCGTCGCGCTCGACCCCAGCAACGGCGATGTGCTCGCGCTGGTCAGCCACCCGGGTTTTGATCCGAGCCTGTTCAGCCGTGGGCTGACGCGCAGCGAGTATTCGCTGCTGACCAACAATGAAGACAAGCCGCTGCTCAATCGGGCACTGCGTGGCGCCTATCCGTCCGGGTCGACGATCAAGCCGGTGATGGCGCTCGCCGGCCTGACCTACAAGGTCGTCGATCCCGACAAGCGCGAGTTCTGCGCCGGCCAGTTCCACCTGCCCGGCAGCTCGCACCTGTACCGCGAAGGCAAGGGCGGCAAGCACGGCGCGGTCAACCTGGTCGAAGCGGTGGCGCGCTCCTGCGACGTCTATTTCTACGGCCTCGCGTCGCAGCTCGGCGTCGATCGCATCGCGGCCTTCGCCACGCAGTTCGGCATCGGTTCGCTGACCGGCATCGACATCAGCGGCGAGAAGCCCGGGCTCCTGCCCACGCCGGAGTGGAAGAAGCAGGCCTTCAAGCGGCCGCAGGACCAGATCTGGTTTCCGGGCGAAACCGTCAACTTCGGCGTGGGACAGGGATACCTGTTGGTCACGCCGCTGCAGCTCGCGCACATGACGGCGGAATTGGCCGAACGCGGCAAGAGCTTCCAGCCGCGCGTCGTGATCGGCATCCGCGACGCCAGCGGCGCGATCGTGCGCAGTGCGCCGATTGCGCAGCGCGGTGCCAGCGGCATCAGCGACGAGGACTGGGCGCTGGTGCTGCGCGGCATGATCGGCGCGACCACCTATGGGACCGCGGCCGCCATCTTCAAGGACGCGCGCTACAACGCCGCCGGCAAGACCGGCACGGCGCAGGTGTTCACGGTGGCCCAGGGCGCCCGGTACAACGAAAAGACGGTGGCCGAGCGGCTGCGCGACCACGCGTGGTTCATCGCCTTTGCTCCGGCCGACGCGCCACGCATTGCCGTGTGCGTGCTGGTCGAAAATGGCGGATTCGGCGCGAGTGCCGCGGCGCCGCTTGCGCGCCGCGTCATGGACGCCTATTTGCTCGCTGGCCCCGTTGATGCGGCCGCCGTGCCGAACACTACGCCAGGCGCGGCGCCAGCCGCGGCGCCGTCCGCTGCGCCAGCCGCGGCACCGGCGGCGTCACCGGCTGCTGCAACGGCCAAGGCGCGCCCGACGTGATCCTCGACGACAATCGCGATTCGGCCGCGCGGCGCACGTTCTCGGCTACCGCCCGGCTGCTTTCAGCGTTGAAGCTGGATGGGCCGCTACTGGTAGGCCTGGGGTTGCTGGCGGTGTACGCGCTGGTCGTTCAGTACAGCGCCTCGGGCCAGAGCGTCGAGACGATCCTGCGCACCTTGATGCGCATCGGCATCGGCGCGTTCGCGATGATCGCGCTGGCGCACAGCAGCCCGAATTTCCTGCGCAGCCTCGCGCCGTGGCTGTACACCGTGGGCATCGTACTGCTGATCGTCGTCGACGCGGTCGGTTATGTCGGCAAGGGCGCGCAGCGCTGGCTCGATCTGGGGCTGATCCGCTTTCAGCCCTCTGAGATCATGAAACTCGCCGTGCCGATGTTGGCCGCATCGTACATGCACGAGCGGCGCCTGCCGCCCGACTGGCGCAACCTGCTGGTATTGGCCGCAATCATCATCGTGCCCGCGGTGCTGGTGGCGAAGCAGCCTGATCTCGGCACCGCGGTGCTGATCTTCGCCACCGGCGCGCTGGTCGTGCTGATGGCGGGACTCCAGTGGCGGGTCATCGCCGGCCTCGCCTGCGCCGGCGCCGGCGCCGCGTTCGTGGGCTGGCGATTCCTGCAAGACTACCAGCGCCAGCGCATCCGCATCTTCCTCGATCCGCAGTCCGATCCGCTCGGTTCGGGCTATCACATCATCCAGTCGCAGATCGCGATCGGCTCCGGTGGATTGTTCGGCAAGGGCTGGATGAACGGCAGCCAGGCGCAACTCGACTTCCTGCCGGAGCGCTCCACCGATTTCATCTTCGCCGTGATCG
>JAFEDW010000338.1 GCA_018241455.1 Pseudomonadota bacterium
TGACGCCGACCGAGAAGCCGACCGAGAAGCCAACGGCCGCGCCCGCTGCGCCAGCCGCCAAGCAGGGTGGATCGATCGTCGATTGGCTGCTCGAGAACTGGTATCTGCCGCTCGGCGCGCTGGCGCTCATCGTCGCCGGCGTGTTCGGCTGGCGCTTCATGCGATCGCGCCAGGAGCAGGAATTCGGCCGCACGCTCGACCGCCTGTCGACGCCGCCGTTCGAGGCGCCGGCGCGCCAGCCGTCGAAGCAGGCCGAGACGCAGCCGATGCGCGCGCTCTCGACCAAGCAAGACTCTTCGTTCGTCGTCGAGGAGTCCGGCACCCACCAGGCGCCGCGCATCAGCGAAGGCGACATCGCGAACATGCAGTCCGTCCCGGTCGCGGACGATGACAGCGTAGCCGGCGATACCGCCGTCGCGCTCGACCAGGGCGATCCGCTGGCGGAAGCCGACTTCCACATGGCCTATGGCCTCTATGACCAGGCGGCCGACCTGGTGCGCATCGCGATCACGCGCGAGCCGCAGCGACGCGACCTGAAGTTGAAACTCCTCGAAGTGTTCTTCGTCTGGGGCAACAAGGATCAATTCCTGCAGCTCGCGCGCGAGCTGGCGGCGAGCCGCGAAGAAGCGGCCAGCGGCGAGTGGGAAAAGGTCGTCATCATGGGCCGCCAGATCGCGCCCGACGACGCGTTGTTCACCTCCTCGGGCGCACTGTCTGGTGCGGCCAGCGGCGGCGTCGACCTGAACCTCGAGGGCGGCCAGAACCGCGTCGACTTCGACCTGCTCGGCGAACCGTCGATCGCGCAGGAGCCACCGGCTGATGCCGTCGACCTCGATTTGGGCGCGGCGCTCGGCAGCGCGGATGCCACCGGCGAGCTGCGCTCGATCGGCGACACCGGCGTCGACTTCGTGCTCGACGATCCGGCTCGCGGTGGCGATGGCACCGGCTCGACGCGCGAGATGCCACAGTCGCACACCGTCACGCTCGATGTGGGCGCCGACACCGGCACGCACGACACGCCCACGGTCGAGAACCTGCAGCCGCAGGGCCTCGACAGTCCGACGATCCGCCAGAAGCTCGAGCCCAGTGCGCGCGTGCAGCTGGCCGGCGCCGACCAGACCGCGGAACTGTCGATCGATGACCTGGGGCTCGACGTGGCGGGTGCCGACACCGGCACGCACGACGCCCCTGATGTCTCCTCCGCGCCGACGATGCTGACTTCTCTCGATGAGGACACGCGCAACCTGCTGGCGCGCGCGCAGGAGCAGGGCAAGGCCGAAGTGGTGGTGCCGGACACGGCCGAAATGCCGGCCCCGGCGACGGGCGCGAGCGGCACCTGGCTGTTCACCGACAAGGATTTCTCCGCCGTGATGCCGGCCGTCGGCGCCGCAGCGGAAACGCCGACCGAACTCGTGACGGCCGTCATGCCGGCGGCCGATGCCACGCAGGGCGTCACGGCGCAGGTGGAAGAACTGAAGGCGCGCGCCGCCGACAGCGTCGTCGATCTCGACCTCGACAGCCTGGACGCGACGGGCGAGCGCTCCTCGGGGCTCGACCTCGACGTCGGCCACGGCACGCCGGAAACCGAGGCGGCGTTTGCCTCCACGCAGCGGCTCAGCGCCGAGCCGGTGGCCACCGATGCGGAACCGGCGACGATGAGCGAGGTCGGCACCAAGCTCGACCTGGCGCGCGCCTACATGGACATGGGTGATCCCGAGGGCGCCCGCAGCATCCTCGAGGAAGTGCTGGCTGAAGGCTCGGCCTCGCAGAAGACCGAAGCGCGCCGGCTGATCGATTCGCTCCCGGGCTGATTGCCGCCCACCAGGGGCGCGGGCCAACCCGTTCCGCGCATGGGCCGTATCGCCATAGGCATCGAGTACGACGGCGCCGCGTTCCATGGCTGGCAGCGCCAGCCGCATGCGGTATCCGTGCAGCAGGTGCTCGAAGAGGCGCTGGGCAGCGTTGCCGCCGGCGAGGTGGCGCTGACCTGCGCGGGCCGTACCGACGCCGGCGTGCACGCGCGCGCCCAGGTGGCGCATTTCGACACGGCCGCCGAGCGCAAGCCGCGCGCCTGGCTGCTGGGCACCAATGCCGCGCTCCCGCCGACCGTCAACCTGCGCTGGGTGCAGCCCGTGCCGGCGCATTTCCATGCCCGGTTCGGCGCCGTACGGCGCTCGTATCGCTACGTGATGCAAAATCTCCCGACGCGCTCCGCGTTGGCCGCGGGCCGCGCGCTCACGGTCTACCGGCCGCTCGACGCCGAGCTCATGCACCGATCGGCGCAGGACCTGGCCGGCGAGCACGATTTCAGC
>JAFEDW010000339.1 GCA_018241455.1 Pseudomonadota bacterium
CGGCTCGGCCAGCGCCAGGCCCGCCAGCAACAATCCGCCGAGCAACCGTGCCGCCACGCGCATCGGCTAGCGCACACGCATTCGGCGCGGATTGAAGCGCGGCGACGGGAAGCGCGGCGCCAGCTCGCGCAGCGTCTGTGCCAGGATCTGCGCCACCGCCAGGTCGCGCAGCCATTTGTGATCGGAAGGCACCACGTACCACGGCGCGTGCGCGGTGCTGCAATGGCCCAGCATGTCGCCAAACACCTTGCGATAGGCCGGCCACTGCGCGCGCTTGACCAGGTCCTGCGGATCGAACTTCCATTGCTTGCGCGGATCGTGGATGCGCTCCTCGAAGCGGCGCCGCTGCTCGGCGCGGCTGATGTGCAGGAACAGCTTCACCACCCGTATGTCGTTCTCGACCAGCATGCGCTCGAACTCGTTGATCTGGCGATAGCGTGCGTGCCAGACCCGCTTGGATACCAGGCCGTCGACGCGCGCGACCAGCACATCTTCGTAGTGCGAGCGGTTGAAGACCGCGATCTCGCCGCGCGGCGGCACATGCTGGTGGATGCGCCACAGGAAATCGTGTCGCAGCTCCTCGGCGCTCGGCACCTTGAAGGCCCGCACCGTGCAGCCCTGTGGATTGAATGCCGAGAACACGTGGCGGATGGTGCTGTCCTTGCCGCCGCCGTCGATGGCCTGCAGCACCACCAGCACGCCGTGGCGCCCCTCTGCGTACAGACGGTATTGCAGTTCGCCGAGCTCCCCGGCGAGCTGCGCGCAGGCGGCGCGCGCACGCGTCTCACTCCAGCCATGGGTGTGGCCCGCGGCGGCATTGTGCATATCGATGTGCGAGCCGCCGTGCACGCGCAGCTTGCGGGGCAGGTCGGTGCGCTGCCGGGCGGAGGCCTTCATGCGCGCAGTGTGCCGCAGTTGGCCGCCGCCGCGCCAGCGCCACGCCCGCGCGGTCCGGCCCACTGGCGGCGCTCGCCCCTGTGTTAGCATTTCGCATCGTTTAGCCCGAGCGTCACAGGGAACGCATCCTCACCATGAGCATGGCCACGACCGCAAGACCCACACCACCCGCCGGCGGCCAGAAGATCAGCATCAGCGGCACGCGCCTGCAGGTGCCCGACCGGCCCATCATTCCCTTCATTGAAGGCGACGGAACCGGCCGCGATATCTGGCGCGCCAGCGTGCGCGTGCTCGACGCCGCAGTGGCCAAGGCCTACGGCGGCAGGCGCAAGCTCGAATGGATGGAGGTCTACGCCGGCGAAAAGAGCTACCAGGCCTTCAACAGCTGGCTGCCCGACGAGACCGTGGCGGCCTGCCGTGAATACCTGGTGTCGATCAAGGGACCGCTGACCACGCCGGTCGGCGGCGGCATCCGCTCGCTGAACGTGGCCCTGCGCCAGCTGCTCGACCTGTACGTGTGCCTCCGGCCGGTGCGCTGGTTCAAGGGCGTGCCCTCGCCGGTCAAGGCGCCGGAAAAAGTCGACATGGTGATCTTTCGCGAGAACACCGAAGACCTGTACTCGGGCATCGAATTCGAGGAAGGCACCGAGGACAACCGCAAGTTCCTCGCCTACCTGCAGGAGACCTTCCCGAAGCACTACGGCAAGATCCGCTTCCCCGCCTCATCCGGCATCGGCATCAAGAATGTCTCGCGCGAAGGCACCGAGCGCCTGTTCCGTTCGGCGGTCGAGTATGCGATCGCCAACAAGCGCCGCAGCGTGACGATCGTGCACAAGGGCAACATCCTCAAGTTCACGGAGGGTGCGTTCCGCAGCTGGGCGTACGCGCTGGCCGAACGCGAGTTCGGCGACAAGGTCTACACGTGGACGCACTGGGAGAAGACCAAGGCCGCGCAGGGCGAGGCGGCGGCAAATGCCGAGCAGAAGGCGGCACTCGCAGGCGGCCGCGTCCTCATCAAGGACGCGATCGCCGACATCACGCTGCAGCAGGTGCTGACGCGCGCCGAGGAGTTCGACGTGGTCGCCACGCTCAACCTGAACGGTGACTACTTGTCCGATGCGCTTGCGGCACAGGTGGGTGGCATTGGCATCGCGCCGGGCGCCAACATCAACTACGTCACCGGCCACGCGGTGTTCGAAGCCACCCACGGCACCGCGCCGAAATACGCCGATCTCGACCAGGTGAATCCGGGTTCGGTGATCCTCTCGGGCGAGATGCTGCTGCGCTACCTGGGCTGGGTGGAAGCCGCCGATGCCATCATCGGCGCGATGGACAAGACCATCGCGCAGAAGACCGTCACCTATGATTTCGCGCGCATGATGCCGGGCGCCCGGCAGCTCAAGTGCAGCGAAT
>JAFEDW010000033.1 GCA_018241455.1 Pseudomonadota bacterium
GATCTCGCTGTCCCAGTAGGCGCCCTTGACGAGGCGGATCATCAGCCGGTGCTTCGTGCGGCGCGCCAGCTCGATGACCCACGCAATCACATGCGGACAGCGCTTCTGGTAGGCCTGCAGCACGAAACCGATGCCATTCCAGCCGGCAAGCTGCGGGTTCAGGCACAGGTCTTCGAGCAGGTCGAGCGAGATCTCGAGCCGGTCGGCCTCCTCGGCATCGATGTTGAGCGCGATGTCGTACTGGCGCGCCAGCAGCACCAGGCTCGTGAGCCGCGGCAGCAATTCACCGATCACGCGGCCGTACTGCGCGCGCGAGTAGCGCGGGTGGAGCGCCGAGAGCTTCACCGAGATGCCGGGCCCTTCGTAGATGCCGCGCCCGGCCGAAGCCTTGCCGATCGCATGGATCGCCGCCTCGTAGTCGCGGAAGTAGCGCTCGGCGTCGGCGGCGGTCGTGGCGGCCTCGCCGAGGCAGTCGTAGCTGTAGCGGAAGCCCTTCGCTTCCATCGCACGGCTGTTGGCCAGCGCTTCGGCGATCGTCTGGCCGGTGACGAACTGCTCGCCCATCATGCGCAGCCCCAGGTCCACGCCCTTGCGGATCAGCGGTTCGCCGCCCTTGCCGATCAGGCGCGTGATCGCCGCGGTCAGCCCGCCCTCGGACGAGGTCTCGGTGAGCTTGCCGGTGATCAGCAGCCCCCAGGTGGCGGCGTTGACGAACAGCGACGGGCTCTGGCCGAGGTGCGCCTGCCAGTCGGCGGTCGAGATCTTGTCGCGGATCAGCGCATCGCGCGTGGCCGAATCCGGGATGCGCAGCAGCGCCTCGGCGAGGCACATCAGCGCGACGCCCTCCTGGCTGGAGAGCGAATACTCGTGGATCAGGCCGGCGACGCCGCCGCCGCCATCCTGCTTCTTCCGCCGCAATGCCACGACCAGTTCGCGCGCCAGGCCCTTCGCTGCCTGCGCCAGCGGCCCGGGCAGCGCGGCATCCGGCAGCAGCGCCGCGACGCACTCGGGCTCTGGCCGCCGATAGGCCGCGGTGATGCGCTCGCGCAAGGGTCCCTGCGCATGGACATCGCGGAAAAACTCGCTGAACGGGGGCGCGGCGGGCGCGCCGTTGTCGGGCGGCGCAGCCATCAGGCGTGTCCCAGCACCGGCACCATGTTGGCGACAAAGAACTCGATCAGCGCCTGCACGTTGGGCGAGCTGGCGCGCCGCAGGTCGGAGACCGCGTGCAGTTCCAGCAGGTCGGCCACGTGCCAGTCGGGCAGCACGCGCTCGAGCTTGTTCATCGACAGGCCGATGCGGCACAGGAACTCGGGCAGCACGCCGATGCCGGCGCCGGCCGCCGTGGCCGCGTGCACCACCGCGGGGTCGGTGACGATCAGGCGCGGCGTCAGCGCGACCTGCGCCAGCGTCTTGCCCTTGTGCAGGCGCAGTTCGGTGACCAGCTGCCCCGGCACCAGCACCGCGTGCTGTGCCAGGTCGGCGGGCTCCTTCACCGGCGGATGGGCCTTCAGGTAGGCCGGCGTGGCACACAGGATCACCGGTGGCCGGCCGAGCGCCGTGCCGACCAGGCCCTCGCGCTGCGGTGGTCCGTTCTGGAACAGCAGGTCCCACTGCTCGCCGGGCGCCGCTGGCAGCGCCTGCGCCATTTCCACCTCGAGCGGGATGTCCGGGTAGCGCTCCATGAATCGTGGCAGCAGCGGGGCCAACAGGAGCCGTCCATAGGCCGGATCGGCGAGCACGCGCAGCGTGCGGCGGGCTTCGGTGAGCGGGGCCATTTCGCGCCGCGCGGCGGCGGTTTCGGTGGCGATGCGCTGCGCGTGCGGGAGAAGTGCGCGACCCGCGTCGGTCAGCGCAACGCGTCGCGTGGTGCGCGTCAGCAGCTTCGCGCCGACGCGTTTCTCGAGGCTCTGCACCGCGCGGCTGATCGCCACCTTTGGCACGCCGAGGGCGCGCGCAGAGGCGGTGAAGGAGCCCAGTTCGACCACCTGCGCAAAGGCCGCCAGCTCAGATGCAAGCCACATTTCTGTAACATATACGAATCAATAGGGCCATTTCAAGGCGAATTGGTGCGAAATGACCCCTATGATTTCAGCGCGATCCGCAGTCCCTCGATGGCCATCTGCACCGCCAGCGCGACCAGCAGCAGGCCCATCAGGCGCTCGAGCGCGAGCAGTCCACGCTTGCCGAGGAAGTCGCCGATCTTGCCGCCGAGCACGAGGATCGCGGCGCTGACGAGCCACGCGCAGGTGAGCGCCAGCAGCCACTCCGGCCAGCGCTGCGGCTCGCGGCTCATCAGCAGCAGCAGCGTCGCCAATGTCGACGGCCCCGCGACATACGGGATCGCGAGCGGCACGAGGAACGGCTCGCCGCGGATCGTCTCCGCCAGCGGATGTTCGGGCGAGGGGAACACCATGCGCAGCGCGATCAGGAACAGCACCAGTCCGCCGGCAATGGTCAGCGCCGGCCCGCTGATGTTGAGCCAGTTGAGCAGGTGCTCGCCGGTGAACAGGAACAGCACCAGCACGCCGTAAGCGATCAGCAGTTCGCGTGCGACCACGCGCCGGCGCCTGGGTGCCGGCACGATTTTCAGCGCGGTGACGAACAGCAGGATGTTGCCCAGCGGGTCCATGACCAGGAACAGCAGGATCGCGGCAGAGAGCACGGTCATGGCGGTGTCATCCTTGGGGGTGGCACGCCCGTATATCATGGCCGCCCGGTACGGCCAATCCACGCGCGGAGGCGGACATGAGCGCATCGTGGGGAAGGAAGCTGCTGTCGGTCGCAGTGCTGGTTGTTGCCGCCTGCGCGAGCCAGGCACCGAAGCCGCCGGCGGCGGCGGCGCCACCCGCGGCGGCCGCCCCCGTCTATTTCTCGCCGGCCCAGATCGACTCCACGGCCGTCATCGAGCCGCCGCCGGTGGCCGATAGCGAAGCGGATCGCGCCGATCTGCAGGGCGTGCTCGACGCGCAGCGCGCGGCGCACGCCGCCGGCACGACATCGCGCGCGGTCGGCGACACGGTCATCGACTGCCAGCGCGTGGCCGACGTGCTGCCGCCGGCGGCGATTGCCAGCGGAGACGGCGCCGCCGCGGTCGCATTCGCGACCCGTGCGGCCAAGCAGGTGGCCGCCGCCACCAACGCGCCGAAGAACTACTGGGCGCGGCCGCGGCCCTACGTCGCCAGCACGGCGGTCGAGCGCCTGGGCGATGTGGCGCCCGACAGCCCGCTGGCCATCAAGGGTGGTTACGAGCGCGCGCACACGTCGTATCCGAGCGGCCACACCGCCTTCGGCACGGGTTGCGCGATCGTGCTGGCGCAGATGGTGCCGGAGCAGGGCGCGGCGCTGTTTGCGCGCGCGCGGCTCTACGGCGAATCGCGCTTGATCGTCGGCGCGCACTATCCGACCGACCTGGATGCCGGCCGCCGCGTCGGCACGGCGGCCGCGGCCCTGATGCTGCAGGATGCGCACTACCAGTCCGATCTGCGCACCGCGCGCTCGCAGCTGCGCAGGGCGCTGGGCCTGCCCGCTGTCCAATAGGCCGGCCCTCACACGCTGCGCTGCAATTTTTTTTTGCGTTACATGTACGGGATTACATGTAACGCAAAAGAACTTCCGTCAGGGCGCCGCGTCGATGCGCGCGATCGGCCGACGCTGCGCAAGATCAGGCTGACGGGGGTGGGCTAGCGCGAGCTGAGCGCTTCGAGCACGTGCGCCGTGTCCGGACGCACGCCGCGCCACAGCAGGAATGATTCGGCGGCCTGCTCGACCAGCATCCCCAGGCCCATGACGGCGCGCGCGGCGCCGGCGCGGCGGGCCCAGTGCACGAACACGGTCTCGCGGTCCCGATAGGCGAGATCGTAGGCCAGCGTCTGGATGCCGACCGCGTGCGGCGGGATGTCCGGCAGCTCGTTGCTGAGGCTGGCCGAGGTCGCGTTGATGATCAGGTCGTAGCCGCCGTCGTTGCGCCGGGCACGTTGCGCGGCCGCGGCGTCGGCGCTCGGCGCGCGCATCGTGCTGCCGTAGACGCCGGGCAGCGGCGGCGGCGCGGACATGGGTAGTTCTCCCGCACGCACCGGGGCGAGGTCGGCAAATTCCTGCGCCAGCGCGCGGGCGCGCGCCGGATGGCGATTGTGGATCTCGAGCGAAGCGATGCCGGCCTCGACCAGCGGCGCGATGATGCCGCGCGCGGCGCCGCCGGCGCCGAGCAGCAACACGCGCGCGCCGGCGAGCTTGCAGCGCAGGTTGAAGGCCAGGTCGCGCACCAGGCCGGCGCCGTCGGTGTTGTCGCCGAGCAGCTTGCCGTCGTCGCCGCGTGCGAGCGTGTTGACCGCGCCGGCGCGGCGTGCGCGCGGCGTCAGCGTGTCGCACAGCGGCACGGCCGCCTGCTTGTGCGGCACCGTGACGTTGAGCCCGCGGCCGCCGGCCTTGAAGAACGCGTCGACCGTGGCCTTGAATGCCACCGGCGGGCAGTCGAGCAATCCATATTCCATCGCCTGGCGCGTGGCCTGCGCGAACATCGCATGGATCTGCGGCGAGCGGCTGTGGGCGATGCCCGAACCGATCACCGCGTAGCGGTCAATGCTGCTCATGTGCGATCCATTTGACCTGCGTGCCGCCCTGGCGCGTGGCACCCAGCGCGGCGCCCAGTTGAGGAAGCCACTGCGCGAGCTCCGCGTCAAGCTGGTACGGCGGATTGGCGATCAGCAGCCCTGAGCCGTTCAGGCCGACACGCGCATCGCGCGGATGGAGCCACAACTCCGCGATCAGCGCCGGCGCTTTCAATTGCGCGGCCATGCGCGCCAGCCACGGCGCGAGGTCGCGATCGTCCTTGATCGGGTACCACAGCGCCACGACCGCATTCGCAAGGCGCGTCAGCGCGGTGCCGATCGCCTCACCGGCGCGCTGCAGGTCGTCGGCCTGCTCCTCGTAGGGCGGATCGATCAGCACCAGCGCGCGGCGCTCCGGCGGCGGCAGCTGCGCGTTGAGCGCGCGGTAGCCGTCGATGCATTCGGCGCGCATGCGCGGATAGATGTTCAGCGCGCGCTCGAGCGCGCGGCACTCGGCCGCCTGGATCTCGCAGCAAACGCCGCGGTCCTGCGTGCGCAAGCTCAGCGCGGCGAGCACCGGCGAACCGGCGTAGGCACCCGGGGCGTTGGCGTTGCCGCGCGCGCGCGCCAACGCATCGAGATAGGCGCGTACCTGCGGACTGTCGCACCGGGCCGCCTCGAGCGCGCCGATGCCGAGCCGCGCCTCGGCGCCCTGGTGCGTGTCGGCGCCGTGCAGGTCGTACAGGCCGCGCCCGGCGTGCGTCTCGAGGTACAGGAAGCCCTTGTCCTTGCGCTGCAGCGCCGCGATCAGCGCCAGCAGCGTGACGTGCTTGTGCACGTCGGCGAAGTTGCCGGCGTGGAAGCTGTGGCGGTATTTCATGCGCGGTCGGCGCGGCGGGTGGCGCGGCGCGGGCGCCGCTAGCGCTTGCTGGAGCCCGGGCCCGCCGCAACCATTTTCGGCGGCACTTCGTCGGCGCCCGGCGTTTCGCCCTTGCGCGCAGCTGTGCCCGCCTTGGCTCTTGATTTCGCCTTGGCCTTGGTCTTCGCTTTGGGCTTCGCCCTGGCTTTGGCCTTCGCCTGTGCCTTGGCTTCGGCTTTGGCGGCTTTCGCCTCAGCGGCCGCGGCGGCGGCGGTTGCGGCGGCTTCGACCGCGTCGCCGGCAGCGGCCTTCGGCGAGAGCTTGCGGCCGAATCGTCCGCGCGTGCCCTTGGCGGGCGCGGCCGCGAGCAGCGTCTTGCACTCTTCGAGCGTGAGGGTCTTCGGGTCGCGATCCTTCGGCACGCGTGCGTTCTTCGTCGTGTCGGTGATGTACGGGCCGTAGCGGCCGTTCAGCACCTGGATCTTGTCGTCCGGGAAATCCTGGATGATGCGGTTCGCATCGGCGAGCACCTTGGCGGCGATCACTTCGAGCGCGCGCTCGAGCGTGACCGTGTACGGATCGTCTTCCTTCAGCGAAACGTACTTCGCGCCGTACTTGATGTACGGGCCGAAGCGGCCGATCGCCGTCAGCACCGTCTCGCCGGCGGCGGTCGTGCCGAGCGTGCGCGGCAGCTTGAACAGTTCCATTGCATCCGCGAGCACGATCGCGTCCATCTTCTGGCCGGGACGCAGGCCTGCAAAACGAGGCTTTTCGACGTCGTCTTTCGTGCCGATCTGCACGAACGGACCGAAGCGGCCCATGCGCACCGTGACCGGCTTGCCACTCACCGGGTCGCGCCCGAGCTCGCGCGCCTGCGCGACCTGTTCGCGCGACACGTTCTTCTCGATCAGCTCCACCTGGCGGATGAACGGCTTCCAGAACTTCGCCAGCGGCACCGTCCAGGGCTCCTCGCCGCGCGCGACCGCGTCGAGCTCGTCCTCCATCGCGGCAGTGAAACCGTATTCGACGTAGCGGTGGAAATGCTGCGTCAGGAACTTGCCGACGATGCGGCCGATGTCGGTGGCGGTGAAGCGCCGGTTCTCGATCTCGACGTATTCGCGGTCGCGCAGCGTCGAGATGATCGAGGCATACGTGGAGGGTCGGCCGATGCCGTGCTCCTCGAGGGCCTTGACCAGCGAGGCCTCGGTGTAGCGCGGCGGCGGCTCGGTGAAATGCTGCTCGGGGTGCAAGGCGACCAGCCGCACCGCATCGCCGATCTGCATCGCCGGCAGCATGTGGTCGCCGTCATCGTCGGCGGCATCGTCGCGCCCTTCCTGGTAGACCGCGATGTATCCGGGCTTGACCAGCGTGGAGCCGTTCGCGCGCAGCAGGTGGCGCGCGGGCCCGTCGGGCCCGGCCAGCATGTCGACCGCGACGGTGTCGAACACCGCGTGCGCCATCTGGCAGGCGACCGCGCGCTTCCAGATCAGCGCATACAGCTTGAACTGGTCGGCATCGAGGTAGCGCTCGATGTCGGCCGGCACGATCGCCGCCGAGGTCGGGCGCACCGCCTCGTGCGCTTCCTGCGCGTTCTTCGACTTGGTCTTGTAGACACGCACCTCTTCGGCCAGCGATTCCTTGCCGTAGAGCTTCTCGATCGTGGCGCGGATCTCGGTCACGGCCTCGGCGGCCAGCGTGACCGAGTCGGTGCGCATGTAGGTGATGAGACCCACGCTGCCCTCGCCGGTATCGACGCCTTCATACAGCTGCTGCGCGATGCGCATCGTGCGCTGCGCGGAGAAACCCAGCTTGCGCGAGGCCTCCTGCTGCAGCGTCGAAGTCGTGAACGGCGGCGAGGGGTTGCGGCGCCGCTGTTTGCGGTCAATCGTGAGTACTTTCAGCGTGCCGCTGCTGCTGCCGGTGGCCGACACCGCGCCGCCGGCGGCACGCAGCGCGGCTTCCGTGGCGCGCGCGCTGGCTTCGTTCGTGAAACTGAACTGCTCGACCTTGCGGCCGGCGTACTCCACCAGTTTCAGCGGAAAGGTCTGGCCGCTGTGCTCGCCCTCGGCGTCGATGGTCCAGTATTCCTGCGGCACGAACGCCGCGATCTCGTCTTCGCGCTCGCAAATCATGCGCAGTGCCGGCGATTGCACGCGGCCCGCCGACAGGCCGCGCCGCACCTTCTTCCACAGCAGCGGCGAGAGGTTGAAGCCGACCAGGTAGTCGAGCGCGCGACGCGCCTGTTGCGCGTTCACGAGGTCGAGCGACAGCTCGCGCGGATGCGTGACCGCTTCGCGGATCGCGTTCTTCGTGATCTCGTGGAACACGACGCGCTGCGAGACCTTGCCCTTGAGCTCGCCGCGCTCCTTGAGGATCTCGTGCAGGTGCCAGGCGATCGCCTCGCCCTCGCGATCGGGGTCGGTGGCGAGCAGCAGCGCGTTGGCCTTCTTCAGCGCCTTCGAGATCGCGGTGACGTGCTTCTCGTTTCGCTCGATCTGGCGGTACTGCATCGCGAAATCATGGTCGGGATCGACCGCGCCTTCCTTCGGCACCAGGTCGCGCACGTGGCCGTAGGAGGCGAGCACTTCGAAGTCCTTGCCGAGGTACTTCTTGATCGTGCGCGCCTTCGCGGGCGATTCGACGATGACGAGGTTTTCTGCCATGTGCTCTAAAACGAAAAACCGCGGACGGGCCGCGGGTCATGACTGCCGCCGGTTTCGCGCGCGCTCAATGCGGCACCTGCACCGGCAGTTCGTACACCATTTCCTCGAGCCGCTCGCAGGCCGCTTCCTCGCCCGGCTGGCAGGACAGCACCATCAGCACGACCCACTTGACCTGTTCGGGACCGAGCTCCTCGTTCTCGAGCGCCAGCAGCCGCTCGATGACGATCTCGCGCTGCGTCGCCGACAGGATGCCGCCGCGCTCGAGCGTGAGCAGCAGGCCCCGCACGCCGGCGTCGAGCCGCTCGCACTCTTCGGGCGTGTACAGGCGGAACGCGCGCTCATCGGCCCGCAGCCCCGGCCGGGCGCGCTCGTTGGCCAGGTCGGCCAGCCAGTCGAGCGCGCGCTCGACATTGGCGCCGCGGAACCCGGCGCTCTCGAGGTCACGGGCGATGTCGGCGCGCTCGGCGACCACGGGCAGGTCTTCGAACAGGTAGTGATCGAAGACGTAGACCAGGATGTCGAATACCGTGTTTTCCATCTACCTGACCCGCGCGTACCGCCCTCCCGGGTGCAATCCAACCCTTCCCTCGAGCTCGAGGATCAGCAGCATGGATGCCAGGTGAGGGCTCGTGAGACCGGTCCGTTCAACCAGCGCATCGATGCTCTGGGGCTCGAACCCGAGCGCATCTAACAGGATTTCATAGTCCTTGTCCAACGTCGGCGTGGCCGTCGCGGCCTTTTCGGGGTCGCCCGAAGAATCTGTAATATCTTGTTTTGTAAAAGGAATGTTGAGTTCGGACAACACATCGGCGGCGGTCTCGACGAGCTTTGCCCCCTCGCGCAGCAACTGGTGGCAGCCGCGCGCGAGCGGATTGTGGATGCTGCCGGGGATCGCAAACACCTCGCGCCCCTGGTCGACGGCGCAGCGGGCGGTGATCAGCGAGCCGCTTTGCCGGGCCGCCTCGACGACCAGCGTGCCGAGCGACAGGCCGCTGATCAGCCGGTTGCGGCGCGGGAAATTCCAGCGTTGCGGCACCGTTCCGGGCGGGAACTCGGCCACCAGCGCGCCGCCCTGCGCCAGGATGCGCGCCGCCAGCGGCGCGTGCTCGGGCGGATAGACCATGTCGAGCCCGCAGCCGAGCACCGCGACCGTGCGGCCGCCCCCTGCGAGCGCGCCTTCGTGCGCTTGCGCATCGATGCCGACGGCCAGCCCGCTGGTGATGGTCAGGCCCTTGCGCGCCAGGTAGGCGGCGAATTCATGCGCGGTGCGCGCGCCACCGGCGGTGGGATTGCGGCTGCCGACGATGGCGAGCTGCGCCGACATCAATGCTTCGATGCTGCCCTGCACATAGAGCGCGACCGGGGCCGCGGCGATGCGCCGCAACAGCGGCGGGTAGTGCTCGCTGCCGCAGCCGACGAGTTGCACGCCGGCGCTTTGCATCCAGCGGCGGTCGCCTTCGAGCAAGCTGGTGTCGGGATGCGCGAGCCACGCGGCGGCGGCCGGCGGAATGCCGCGCGCGGTCAGCCGCGTGACGCTGCTGCCGACCAGCGCGATCGGATCGTCGTCGGGCGTGGCCTCGCGCAGGTGATCGGCGTGCAGCCCGGGTGCGCGGGCCAGCGCGAGTGCGCGGGCCTGCTCATCGATCGTCCACGTCGTCATGGGCGTGGAGCATAAAGCAAAGGGCCCGCGATGCCGCGGGCCCTTTGTGTCCGGTCAGCGCAGATTCAGGGCGAGACGACGTGATCGCCGACGCTGAGCGGGATGGATTCGCGCGCGATCAGCGCGTAGCTGACATGATCGTACACGCGATAGACCAGCAGCGTGCCGACCGCCTCGATCGGCAGCTTGGTATTGCCGAAGTGCATGCAGGTGCCGTTGCCGATGATGCGCGCACAGCGATCGTGCACGGTCTGCTGCGATTCGTTGACGCGCAGCACGTGGCCGGGCTCGAGCCCGTCCTGGCTGCCGCGATTGAGCGCCACGGTCTGGAACTGGCCGGCGAGCAGCACGCCATTGACGACCGCGATGATGCGGCCGCGGATCTTCGCGCGCGGCGGATGCGGCACCAGGTCGCCGACATTGCCGGTGGTCTCGGGCACGAGCACGTCGCCCGCGAGGATCTCGCGCGCCGACTCGATGATCTGCACACGCGCCGGCTCGCCCGCGCGCGACACCTGCGCGACGCCGGCAAAAGTGGCCAGGTAGCCGAGCGACCCGTGGCCGTCCGGGTCCTTCAGCTTGTCGCCGATGTGCAGCACGTTGAAGCGCTCGCCTTCGCCGGCCTTCAGGTGGCTCACGTAGATGTCGTTGCCGGCGCCGGCGATCAGGTGCCGGTCGCGCAGCGCGAGCACGTACGGCGCGGCTTCGGCCTGCGCTTTGGTCAGCACGCCCGGGCGCGACAGGAACGCGGCAATGGCCGAATACGGAATGTTCGCGATCGGCGCTTCGAGCTCGGTGCTGCGCAGCAGCGGTTCGAGCTTCGTCACCGGGCCGGTGTGCTGCAGCTGGATCGCCACCGCCTGGCCGCCGGCCTGGCCGGGACCGCCTTTCGCGAGCCGCAGCGTGTCGCCCGGATAGATGCGATGCGGGTTGCTGACCTCCGGGTTCACGTACCAGATCTCCGGCCACAGCCAGGGATCCTTGAGGAATATCGTTGCCAGGTGCCAGAGCGTGTCGCCCTTCTGCACGACATAGCTCTTCGGCGCGGTCGGGCTGAGCGCGGCCGAGGCATCCGGCATGACCGTCGTGGTGGCGCCGGCCGCCGTCATGTCGGCGGAATCGGGCTCGACATCCGGCAGGTTCGACGTAACGGTCTGCGGTTCGGCGGATTCCGTCGCCGGCATGGAGTTGTCGGCCGCGGACGTCATCGGCGCCGGCGGGGCGGCAGTGTCGCCGTGGCCGTGGAACACCGAGCAGCCGCCGAGCGCCAGCCCCAGGGCCAGCAGCGGGGACAGCCAGGCCGCCCCGTGGAGCGTCCGGCGCAGGCTCATTGTTTTATAGGGGAACATCCCTCACTCCTAAAATACGGGCGCGCAAAGGGGGTGGGGTGGCCCACCTGCAGCTGTTATAAACTCAATGGTCGCCAAACGCACATTGTCCGGTGCGGAGTTTGTGCGCTGGTTCACATAGGCGCAAGCCGAGGTTTCAAAAAGCCAACATGACGCAACCATGGCGCAATTGACCATCCTGGAGTTCCCCGACCCCCGGCTGCGCACCCGCGCCGCGCCGGTGCAGGTTTTCGACGCCGCGCTCGAGCGGCTGATCGCCGACATGTTCGAAACCATGTACGCGGCGCCGGGCATCGGGCTCGCGGCCACGCAGGTCAACGTGCACCAGCGCCTGATCGTCGTCGACGTCAGCGAGGCGCACGACGATCCGCAGGTGTTCATCAATCCGGTGATCCTGAAGCGCGAGGGCAAGGAGCAGAGCGAGGAAGGTTGCCTGTCGGTGCCGCAGGTGTTCGAGCCGGTCGAGCGCGCCGAACGCGTCACGGTGCGCGCGCAGGATGCGCAAGGCGAACTCTTCGAGCGCGAACTCAGCGGCCTGCTGGCGGTGTGCGTGCAGCACGAGATGGATCATCTCGAAGGCAAGTTGTTCGTCGACTATCTCTCCAGCCTGAAGCGCGAGCACATCCGCCGCCGCCTCGAGAAGGAGCGGCGCGAGCGCGCTGGCGCGCCGCGCAGCCGCCCTGTGTCGGGCTGGCGCGTGGCTTCTGGCGCCAAGGTCATCTGAAGCGTTCCATCCCGGCATGCTGCGCATCGCTTTCGCCGGCACGCCGGACTTCGCCCTGCCGGCGCTCGATGCGTTGGCCGCATCCAAGCACCAGCTCGTCGGCGTATTGACCCAACCCGATCGGCCGGCCGGGCGCGGACGCGAGCTGCGTGCCAGCGCCGTCAAGCGGCGCGCGCTGGAGTTGGGATTGCCGGTGGCGCAGCCCGCGCGCCTCGCGAGCGAAGCCGATCGCGCGGCGCTCGTGCAGTGGCAACCCGATCTGCTGGTGGTCGTTGCCTACGGGCTGCTGCTGCCGCCCGCCGTGCTCGCGTTGCCGCGCCTCGGCTGCCTGAACATCCACGCCTCGCTGCTGCCGCGCTGGCGCGGCGCGGCGCCGATCCAGCGCGCAATCCTTGCCGGCGATGCCGAGAGCGGCGTCAGCATCATGCAGATGGATGCGGGACTCGACACCGGGCCGCTGCTGGCGCAGCGGCGTGTGCCGATTGGTGCGCGCATGACGAGCGCCGACCTGCACGCGGCGCTGGCGCGCGACGGCGCAGCACTGCTGCTCGAGGCGATTGCCGCGCTCGAGCGCGGCACGGCGGTGGCGCGTGCGCAGGCGACGACAGGCGTCACCTATGCGCACAAGCTGGAAAAGCGCGAAGCGCTGATCGACTGGTCGGCCAGCGCGGCCGCCATTGCGCGGCAGGTTCGAGGGTGTAACCCGTGGCCAACTGCGCAGACATCACTCGGCGGACAGCTGCTCAAAATCTGGCAGGCTGATGCATTGGCGAAACCACGCGACCTGTTGCCGCCGCCGGGCGCGCACGCGCCGCCCGGCACGGTGCTGGGCTTGCGCGATGACCGGCTGCTCATCGCCTGCGGCGAGGGCGTGCTGGCGATCGAGCAGCTGCAGAGCGCCGGCCGGCGCGTGGTCAGCGCCGCGGAGTTCGCGCACGGGCACGCGCGGGGGCTCGACGGCCTGAAGCTCGGATGAGCGCGCGCGGCGAACGCAGCGCACGCCGCCCCTCACGGCC
>JAFEDW010000340.1 GCA_018241455.1 Pseudomonadota bacterium
CTGGCCGGCGGCGCGCGCGTGACGCGCGGCGCCTTGCGCAAGGGCTGGTTCGTCGAGCCGACGGTGTTCGACCGATGCGCCGACGACATGGGCATCGTGCGCGATGAAATCTTCGGGCCGGTCATGACGGTGCTCGAGTTCGACGACGAGGACGAGGCCGTGCGCCGCGCGAACGCCACCGAGTTCGGCCTGTCGGCCGCCGTCTTCACGCGCGACCTGACGCGCGCCCATCGCGTGATCGCCCGGCTGCAGGCGGGCACCTGCTGGATCAACCACTACAACATCACGCCGATCGAGCTGCCGTTCGGCGGCATGAAGCACTCGGGACTGGGCCGCGAGAACAGCCGCGCCGCCATCGAGCATTACACGACCCTGAAGAGCGTGTACGTGGCCATGCGCGACATCGATTCACCCTACTGACATGGAAGAATTCGACTACGTCATCATCGGCGCGGGCTCGGCCGGCTGCGTGCTGGCCGACCGGCTGAGCGAGGACGGGCGCAACAGCGTGCTGCTGCTCGAGTATGGCGGCTCCGACCGCTCGATCTACATCCAGATGCCCACGGCGCTGTCGATCCCGATGAACATGCCGCGCTACAACTGGGGCTTCCAGAGCGAACCCGAACCGCACCTGGGCGGGCGGCGCATGAACACGCCCCGCGGCAAGGTGCTCGGTGGCTCCTCGTCGATCAACGGCATGGTCTACGTGCGCGGCAATCCAATGGATTTCGAACGCTGGCGCGACGAAGGCGCCGCCGGCTGGAGCTACGGCGAAGTGCTGCCGTATTTCCGGCGCGCCGAGCGGCGCGGCGAGGGCGGCAACGAGTACCGCGGCGACTCCGGTAAGCTGCAGACGTCATACGGCACGCTGAAGAATCCATTGCATGCGGCCTGGCTCAAGGCCGGCGAGCAGGCCGGTTACCTGCATTCGAGCGATGTGAACGGCGGCCAGCAGGAAGGCTTCGGCCGCCTCGACATGACCGTTGGCGGCGGGCGCCGCTGCAGCGCCGCCAATGCCTACCTGCGGCCGGCGATGCGCCGCTCCAACCTCGCCGTGCGCACGCACGCACTCGTCACGCGCATCGAATTCGACGGAATCGTCGCAACCGGTGTCCGCTACCGTGTTGGGCAGAGCGAGCGGACCGTGACGGCGCGTCGCGAGGTGATCCTGAGCGCCGGTTCGATCGGCTCGCCGCACCTGCTCAAGCTGTCGGGCGTGGGTCCGCCGGCGGAGCTGGCGGCGCAGGGCATTCCACTGGTGCGCGCGCTGCCGTCGGTGGGCGAGAACCTGCAGGATCACCTGGAGTTCTATTTCCAGGTCGCCTGCAAGGAACCCATCACGCTGTACTCGGCGCTGAACCCGGTGAGCCAGTTCTTCATCGGCCTGCGCTGGCTGCTGCGGCGCGACGGTCTCGGCGCGAGCAATCATTTCGAGACCGGCGGCTTCATCCGCAGCCGCGCGGGCGTCCGCTACGCGAACCTGCAATTCCACTTCCTGCCGATGGCCGTGAGTTACGACGGGTCGTCGCTGGCAAAGGAACATGGGTTCCAGGCGCACATCGGCCCGATGCGTTCGCAGAGCCGCGGCTGGGTGCGCCTGCAGTCGCCGCGCATCGAGGACCATCCACGCATCTTCTTCAACTACATGAGCCAGCCGGAAGACTGGGAAGAGATGCGCGCCTGCGTGCGCCTGACGCGCGAGGTGTTCGCGCAACCGGCCTTCGACCGCTACCGTGGGCGCGAGATCCAGCCCGGCGCCGAGGTGCAGACCGATGCGCAGATCGACGAGTTCATCCGCCGGAAGGTGGAGACCGCGTACCACCCGTCGTGCACCTGCCGCATGGGTTCGCGCGACGATCCGCGCTCCGTCGTCGACCCGCAGGGCCGCGTGATCGGCGTCGAGCGCCTGCGCGTCGTCGATTCCTCGATCATGCCGTCGATCACGACCGGCAACCTGAACGCGCCGACCATCATGATCGGTGAAAAGCTCGCGGACGCCATCCTCGGCCGCAAGCCGCTCGAAGCCTCGCAGGCTGCCATCTTCCAGGCCCCCGACTGGGAAAACCGGCAGCGCTAGCGATCGCTTCAGGTTCGGGTAGCGGCGTGCGAGGCGAGCGTGCCGATGTGGTGCCGGCCCTTGAGCGCATACCACAGCAGCCCTGAGCCCATGATCACGGCGGTGTACACGAATGCGCCCCAGGTGTTGTACCAGGGCGTGCCGTACACCGATTCGCGCGGCCAGGCCAGGTTCAAGGCCATGCCGGCGCCCCACAGCACCGCCAGGATATTCACCGCCATGC
>JAFEDW010000341.1 GCA_018241455.1 Pseudomonadota bacterium
CGACGAGAAGGTGCTCGAGGCGATGGCCCGGATACCGCGCGAGTTGTTTGTCCCGCAGGACGCTCGGCGGCAGGCCTACGAAGACTCGCCGCTGCCGATCCCGGCGGGGCAGACGATCTCGCAGCCCTACATCGTCGCCTACATGGTCGAAGCGCTCGCGCTCCAGGGTGGCGAGCGCGTGCTCGAGATTGGAGCAGGATCCGGTTACGCGGCCGCCGTGCTGGCGTCGATCGCCGCGCAGGTCTATGCGATCGAGCGTATCGAAGAGCTCGCGCGCTATGCGACGGAACGGCTCGCGGCAGCGGGCATCTCGAACGTACACGTGCTCCATGCAGACGGCACGCAAGGGTGGCTCGATGTCGCGCCATTTGACGCGATACTCGTCTCGGCTGGCGGGCCGCGCGTGCCGGAGTCCCTGCTCCAGCAGCTCAAGGTCGGCGGACGCGTCGTCGCCCCGGTCGGCAAGACGAAGATCGCGCAGGAACTGGTCCGCATCACGCGCGCGCACGGCGACGAATACCTTCGCGAGGAACTGGCCGATGTGCGCTTCGTGCCGCTGATCGGCAAGGAAGGCTGGGAGGAGGAGGGAGCAGAAACGGCTGGCGCGACGCGACCGCGCGTGTCGCAGACGCGGCCCGGTGTGTCCGTGTCGATCCCACAACGGATCGCTGCACAGGGCGTGCGCTTCGGCTCGATCGAGGAGGCCGATCTCGATCCGCTGCTGCGGCGCATCGGCGAGGCGCGGGTCGTGCTGATCGGCGAGGCCAGCCATGGCACGAGCGAGTTCTACCGCATGCGCGCCGAAATCACGAAGCGGCTGATCGCGGAGCGCGGTTTCACGATCGTCGCGGCCGAGGCTGACTGGCCCGACGCGGCGCAGGTCGACAACTACGTTCGTCACCACGATGTGCCGCCGAGCGCATGGACGAGCTTCGCGCGCTTCCCGACGTGGATGTGGCGCAATGTCGAGACGCGCGCGTTCGTCGACTGGCTGCACGCGCGCAATGCGGGGCTGTCGATCGATCGGCGCACCGGTTTTTTCGGCCTGGACCTCTACAGCCTCTACACCTCGGTGCAGGAGGTCATGCGATACCTGGACGACGTCGATCCGTCGCTGGCGCGGCTCGCCCGTGTGCGTTACGGCTGCCTGAGCCCGTGGGAATCGGATCCGGCCGCGTACGGACACGCGGCGCTCACGGGCCGTTACCGGCACTGCGAGGAGGATGTCACCGCGATGCTCGTCGACCTGCTCAGGAAGCGCCAGCAGTACGCGCCGTTCGACGGTGACCGCATCTTCGATGCCGAGCAGAACGCGGCGTTGGTGGCTTCGGCCGAGGAGTATTACCGGATCATGTACTACGGCTCGCGGGCATCGTGGAACCTGCGTGACACGCACATGTTTGCGACCCTGAAACGCGTGCTCGGCCACTGTGGCCCACGATCGAAAGCCGTCGTATGGGCGCACAACTCCCATGTCGGCGACGCTTCCGCGACCGAGATGTCCGCGCGCGGCGAGCTCAATATCGGCCAGTTGTGCCGCGAGGAATTCGGCGCGCGTTCGTATCACATCGGCTTCGGCACGAACGATGGCACGGTGGCGGCCGCCTCCGACTGGGGCGGCCCGCTCGAGATCAAGCACGTGCGGCCGGCGCATGCGCAGAGCGTCGAAAGGCTGTTCCACCTGAGCGAGGTGCCGGCGCTGTATCTGCCGCTGCGCGAGGGCGCCAACGAGGCGCTGCGGGTGGGGCTGATGACGCCGCGGCTCGAACGTGCGATCGGTGTCGTCTATCGACCCGAGAGCGAACTGGCGAGCCACTACTTCGAAGCCGTGCTGCCGAAACAGTTCGACGAGTATGTCTGGTTCGATCGCACCAGCGCCGTGACGCCGATCGACTCGGCGAGCCTCGCAGGCGTGCCGGACACTTATCCGTTCGGCATCTGATGCGCTGCGGTCCGGGGTTAGGTGGCCGGGCGCGTGTGCGCGGCCAATCACCGTCCCACCGCCACGCCGACAGTTTCTGCACACGATTTTCACACGCCGATCACTACCATCTGGCTATTCGCGCAGTGGAGAACACCGTGATGGATGCCGTCTATTTGCTGCTGCTCGCCGGCCTGTACCTGGTCACGCATGGGTTGGTCCGGGCACTTTCACGGCTGGGAGCAAAGCAATGACCGCCATGTACTGGTTGAGCGGCCTGCTGGCGTTTGCCTTGTTCTGCTACCTGCTCTACGCGCTGGTGAAAGCGGAGAAATTCTGATGAACGCGCAGGCGCAGTTCTACCTGCTGCTGGC
>JAFEDW010000342.1 GCA_018241455.1 Pseudomonadota bacterium
CGGCCTGACCATCCAGGGCTCGGCCTCGTACAACAAGACCGAACTGACCAACTCGCCCTGCCTGATCGGGAACATCCCGGGAACTGCGATCGAAGGGCAGTGTGTCCAGAACGCCTGGGTCGGAACCGCCGCATCGGGCAACGCTGTCAGCGTGACCGACGTATTCGGCGCCCAGGGACAGGAGCTGGCGAACTCGCCGAAACTGCAGGCGAACGCACGCGTTCGCTACGAATGGAACGCCAACGAGTTCCACTACTACTGGCAATTGGGCGCAGCCTACCAGGGTTCCTCGCTGTCTTCGGCGACGGTGGTCAACCAGTACGAGATGCCCGCCTGGACCACCTATGACGGTTCGATTGGTGTGGAAAGAGGCAACTGGCACGTGGACCTCGTGGGCTCCAACCTGACTGATATCAACAAGAGCCTGTTCACGTCGGCGGCGCAGTTCATCGTGGCTGAAGTGCCGCAGCGCCCCCGGACCCTGGGCCTGCGGTTCGGCTACAGGTTCTCGGGCGAATAAGCCGACTCCATGGCGGGCCGGCAGCGGCCCGCTGTCTCATATAATGGCGGGCCACTGGCCCGCCATTTTTTTTGCCGATGAACACAGCTCCGCAGACAGCACTCGCCGAGGATCCGGATGCGATGGCCGGCGCCCTGCGCGGCATGCTCGAGCGCGGCGCCTATGCCGAGGCGGCCACTGGGGCCGCCGCAGCGGTCGCCCGCTTTCCTGATCATCGCGACCTGCTCTACTGCCTGGCCGTCGCCGAGCGCATGCGGCAGGACATACCTGGCGCGCTGCATACGTTGCAGACGCTCGAGGCGTATTACCCGCGATTCTCGCGCCTGTACCAGGAGCGCGGGCATTGCCACATCTTCCGGCGTGACGCCACCGAGGCCATTCGTGCCTTCGAACGTGCCATCCAGCTCAATCCGGCGTTGCCTGCAAGCTGGAAGTCGCTGCAATCCCTGTACGCCCTGGTCGGCCGATCCCAGGATGCGACGACCGCCGGCCTGCACGTGGCCAAGCTCGCCTCGCTCCCGGGCGCCGTGACGACAGCGCGGGCAATGGTGGCCGATGGCGACCTGCGCGAGGCCGAGGACCTGATCCGCCCTCACCTTGCACAGCATCCGCGCGACGTCGAAGCGTTGCGGCTGCTGGCCAATATTGCACGGCTCAACGAAGTGGCCATCGATGCCGGCGTGCTGCTCGAGGCCGTATTGCAACTGGCGCCGGCATACCACGCGGCGCGCTACGACTACGTGCTGGCCCTGATCGACCTGCACAAGCATCGCGAGGCGCTGGAACAGGTCGACCGGCTGATTGCCGCCGACAGTGCCAATGTTGCCAACCGCATCACGCGCGCCGGCATCTTGGTCAGCCTCGGCCGGCTCGACGAGGCGGTCGCCAGCTATCGCGAACTGGCCGTGAAGCTGCCGGGCGACCCGGAGCTGCGCCAGTCACTTGGCCACGCGCTGAAGACCATGGGCAAGCAGCAGGAGGCGGTCGAGGCCTATCGCGACGCCGTACGCGTACGGCCTGGCTTTGGCGAGGTGTGGTGGAGCCTGGCAAACCTCAAGACCTACCGCTTCACCGACGAGGAACTGGAACTGATGCGGCGCGAGGTAGCGCGCGAGGCCATGCAGCCACAGGACCGTTACCACTTGTGTTTTGCACTCGGCAAGGCGCTCGAGGACCGCGCTGAATACGAATCGTCATTCCGCTACTACGAGCAGGGCAATGCGTTGAAGAAGCGCGAGTGCCGCTACGGCCCAGCGGTGATCGAACGCAATGCCCGGCTGCAGCGTGACCTGTGCACGCCGGAATTCTTCGCTGCGCGGCATGGCTGGGGCGCAATGGGAAACGCGCCGATTTTCATCGTCGGGTTGCCGCGTGCCGGCTCCACGCTGATCGAGCAGATCCTCGCCTCGCACTCGCAGATCGAAGGCACGATGGAACTGGCCGACATCCCGCGACTCGTCGCCCAGCTCGAGGGCCGCGCAACTCCGGGCGGCCAGCCCCGCTACCCAGGCGTGCTCGCCGAGCTGACGGCGGAGGATTGCGCGCGCTTCGGCGAGCGTTATCTCGCCGACACGCTGCCCTACCGGCGCGGCAAGCCGTTCTTTATCGACAAGATGCCGAACAATTTCCGCCACCTCGGACTCATCCATCTGGTCCTGCCGAATGCGCGCATCATCGACGCACGGCGCGAGCCGATGGCCTGTTGCTTCAGCAACTTCAAGCAGCTGTTCGCCTCCGGCCAGCAGTTCACCTACAGCCTCGAGGACATCG
>JAFEDW010000343.1 GCA_018241455.1 Pseudomonadota bacterium
GCCGCGGCTGCGGTTTCCTCGGTCGGTTCCGGCTCGGCGACGCGCGGCGCATGGATCGAGACGACCGGCGGGTTGGCGCCGTGCGCCAGCCCCGAGATCGTCACGCCGGCGGGCACCTTGACGTCGCTGAGGTACAGCGTGTCGTTGAGGTTCATCGCCGACAGGTCGAGCTCGATGTGCTCGGGCAGGTCCTTCGGCAGGCAGACCACTTCCATGTCGGCCATGTGGTGCGAGACCACGCCGCCCTGGGTCTTGACGCCCGGCGCCGCGGCTTCGCCCTTGAAGTGGATTGGCAGGTGCAGCCGGATCTTCTCGTTCTCGAGCACGCGCTGCAGGTCGACATGCACGACGGCGTTGCGCGCCGGGTGCATCTGCACGTCCTTGACGATGACCGGCTGCTTCTGCGCGCCGTAGCTGACGCTGATGATCGAGGAGTAGAACTTCTCGTCCGCCACCAGCGGCAACAGTTTGTGATGCTCGAGCGACAGCCGCACCGGCTCCGCATGAGCGCCGTAGAGAATCGCGGGAACCTTGCCGGAATGACGCAGGCGGCGGCTCGCACCCTTGCCCTGGTCATTACGCGGTTCCGCGCTGAGATCGAACGCAATACGCATTTAAATGCTCCTAGTCGTTAAAAACACGGACCAGCACCGCGACCAGTGCCAATCCACCCTCAAAACCTTCGCTCAATCGATATAGAGCGAGCTCACCGATTCCTCATCGCGGATGCGGCGGATCGTCTCCGCCAGCAGCGCGGCCACCGACAGCTGGCGGATGCGGCCGCATTCCCGCGCCGCCGCGCTCAGCGGAATCGTGTCGGTCACCACCAGCTCATCGAGCGCCGACTTCGCGATGCGCTCGACCGCGCCACCCGACAGCACCGCGTGCGTGATGTAGGCCACCACGCGGATCGCGCCCTCGTCCTTGAGCGCCTGCGCCGCGAGGCACAGCGTGCCGGCGGTGTCGACCATGTCGTCGATCAGCACGCAACTCTTGCCCTTGACCTCGCCGATGATGTTCATCACCTTCGATTCGTTCGGCCGCGGACGGCGCTTGTCGATGATCGCGAGGTCCGCATCATCGAGCCGCTTGGCGAAGGCGCGCGCGCGCACCACGCCGCCGACGTCGGGCGACACGACGATCAAGTTCGGATAGGCCTTGCGCCACACATCGCCGAGCAGCACCGGCGAGCCGAACACGTTATCGACCGGGATGCCGAAAAATCCCTGGATCTGCTCGGCGTGCAGGTCGAGCGTCAGCACGCGCTCGACACCGGCGCCGCAGATCATGTCGGCCACCAGCTTCGCGGTGATCGCAGCGCGCGTGGCACGCGGCCGACGATCCTGGCGCGCGTAGCCGAAATACGGGATCACCGCGGTGATGCTGCCGGCCGAGGCGCGCCGGCAGGCATCGGCCATCACCAGCAGTTCCATGAGGTTCTCGTTGACCGGCGGGCAGGTCGATTGCAGCAGGAACACATCGCGCCCGCGCACGTTCTCCATCAGCTCGAGGTTCACTTCGCCGTCGCTGAAGCGCGTGACCGAGGCACGGCCCATCGGCAGCATCAAATGCCGCGCGATGTCGTGGGCCAGCGCCGGATTGGCGTTGCCCGTGAACAGCGTGATCGACTGCGAATCCACGTGAATCTCGTCCCTCAACTCTCAGCGTTCAACTGGCTGGGGTGGAAGGATTCGAACCTCCGAATGGCGGGATCAAAACCCGCTGCCTTACCACTTGGCGACACCCCAAATTCTGCCTTCAGGCAATTATCGCCAACGCGGCTTCGAGCGGCGATTGATTTACGCCGCGCGCCACGACACTCGTCCATTCGTCGGGCACCCGCGCCGCGACGCGCTCGGCCGCCGCCGCGCTGCCAAACGCCTGAAAAATACACGACCCGGTACCGCTCAGCCGCGCGCCCGGACCCAGCCAGTCGAGCGCCGCCGCGACCTCGGGGAAGCGCGCGCGCACCACCGGCTCACAATCGTTCCGCGTCCGCTCCGGCGAAAAGGCGCGCATTGTGACGAGGGGGGAATTTCGTGTCAATTCAGGGGCCTGGAATATGCCGGCGGTGGCCACGGCCACGTGCGGATGCACGATCAGGTACCAGGCTTCGGGCAACTCGACCGGGGTCAGCCGCTCGCCCCGGCCCTCGCCCCAAGCCGATGAACCATAGAGGAAAACCGGCACGTCGGAACCCAGATCGAGGCCAATCCGGGCCAATTCCGGCGGGTCGAGGCCAGTGTTCCAGAGCCGGTTCAGCACCTTCAGCACCGTGGCC
>JAFEDW010000344.1 GCA_018241455.1 Pseudomonadota bacterium
AAGCGGTACTGCCATTGGTCGTTGAAGGTCGTGCTGGTCGTGAACGACCCGTCGCTCACCAGGCGGGTATCGTAGACATTGTTCTTCGGTGCGCCGTAATAATCGGTGCCGTAGTACTTGGCCTTGTACTGCTCATAGGTCATGTTGTCGGTGGTGTAGGTCATGTGGCGCTGGAAATAAGCAGTCGCCGATTTCAGCTCCGCGAACCCCAGGTCGACATCCACCGTGACGGCTTCCTGCCACCAGTTGTCATGGCGCGACTGATCGACGAAGCGCGTGATCTTGGCATCGCCCAGGTACGGGTCGTTGAGCCAGTCACCATGCGTGTTGTCGTTCTGCGCGGTGTAGTTGAACAGTACGTTGGCGCGGTCATTCACCGTCCACAGCGCCGCGAGGCGACCACCGGTCACCTGCCATATATTGGCGTTATCCTTGACGGCGCTGGCATTGGTCAGGCCGTGCGCCAGATCCGGACCCAGCACGTTGTCGATCCAGCCGCCCTCCTTGGAGTAGAAGCCAACGACGCGCAGCGCGAGCTTGTCGTCGATGAGCGGGATGTTCAGGTGGCCATCCCCCTCGTAGCTGGGATCGCCGCCCTTGGTCGTGAACCCGGTGGCGCTGTACTGGCCCGAAAAACCCTTGTAATCGGGCTTGTTGGTGATGATGCGCAGCACGCCGGTCTCGGCCGAGGAGCCGAACAGCGTGCCCTGCGGGCCGGGCAGCGCTTCGACCCGCTCGATGTCCACCAGGTAGGGGCTGACCTGCGTGGCGTTGGTGGTGATCGGCTGGTCGTCGAGGTAGACACCCGCCTGTGCGTCGCCGTAGAAATCCTCGGTGGAGGTCGCAACGCCGCGGAACACGATATCGTTGCGTCCCGGCTCGAGCTGCGCGAGCGACACGCTGGGCAGCGCCTTGACGTAGTCGCCCATTTCCTTGAAGCCGGCCTTTTCGATCTGCGCGGTACTGATGACCGTGATGCTCTGGGGCACGTCTTGCACGCTGGTCTTGCGCAGCGTCGCCGTGACGACGATCTCCTCGAGCGTCAGGTCGTTCTTCGACTGCTGCGCGGTGGCCTGCTGCGCATTGGCGGCCGGAGAGGCGTACAAGGCGGCGGTGATCGCCGCGGCCAGCATGGAACCGCTGCGCACGCCTCCGGGAACCGATGTTTTCTGGCCGTGTGCACCGGCCTTCCCTACGGAATAGTTCGACGTTGCCGTCATGCCCCTTCCCCTCTTCTCCCCAAAGCGGCAACGACAATAGTAGGCGTTCTCATTGCCTTTGAGTAGTGACCCGAAGTGCTACCCCCCTTCTTTCAGCCCTTTCAGGCCAGCGGGACGGGCTCCCTGTCGGCCGGCACGTAGTCAAAGATGAAATGGATGCGATCGGTGGACCCCTTGTTGGCCACGCTGTGCATCATCCGGTTGTTGATTTCGTAGCACTGCCCGACTTCGAGCTTGAACGGGCGCCCATCGACCGTGAATCGCACGCGTGGATTGGTCGTGATGGGCACATGGATGCGATGACCGCAATTGAAGGAGGGATGCGAGTCGCGGTGCGGGTCGATCTTCGCGCCCGCCATCAACTTCGCCGCCATGGCGCGGATGATGCGCCCGCCCGGCGGATACCAGCGCGCGATGATCGAATCCATCAGCGGCACCGCCACCGGCGCGAGGCGCTCCCAGCCGGGCTGCTTCGACACATCCATGCGCGGCCACGGATCGACCTCGGCAAACAGCAGCACGATCGATTGCGTCAGCCGGTGCACTTCGTAGTCCTTCTGCCGCTCGACCTGCTCGTGCCAGGCGGCATCGTCCTGCGCGGCGATCGCCGCCGCGAGCGGCTCGAAGTCGACCGCGCCGTGGCAGATCATGCGCTCGGCAATTTCCATCGCGCCAAAGTGTGCGCAGCGCTGGGCGAAAAATCAATGCACGGCGACGGTGAAATCGGTGCCTTCCCAGCGCGCGGCGTCGATCCAGTAGGGCGTGAAAGTCACGCTGCCGCCGGCCGGCAGCGCCGCGGTCGGCACGTCGAAGTAATGCGTGCCGAGCGCCGAGGGTCGCGTGTCGGAATCGGTGCTGCTGCGCCAACCGTCGGTCGTCCAGCGGATGCGCGCCGGCGCGAGCAATTCGATGCGCAGCGTGCAGCCGGCCGGCAGCACGCGCGGCTTCTGGTTGAAACGCCAGCCGCGCAGTGTCGAGACGGTATTGCGCGAGATATAGCGATCGCGCGTCTGCGGCGGCAGGTCGTAGACGCGGCCGTCGCC
>JAFEDW010000345.1 GCA_018241455.1 Pseudomonadota bacterium
TGCTGCTGCTGGCGCTGGCCACCGCCTGTGCCGTGCCTGCGATGGCCGCGACCGACACGATCGACCTCGCCGCCCCGGCCCGCCCCTTTCCGCATTTCTGGGAACACGTGTTCGGTTCCGGCCGCGCAATCCTGACGCTGCGCGAGGGCTACCGGAGTGATCTGCGCGAGGTGAAGGCCGTCACGGCCTTGGGTTACGTGCGCTTCCACAACATCCTGCACGACGAAGTCGGTGTCTACGACGAGGATGAGCAGGGCCATCCGCTCTACAATTTCTCGTACGTCGACCAGATCTACGACGGCCTGTTGAAGAACGGCGTGCGCCCGTTCGTCGAGATCAGCTTCATGCCGAAGAAGCTCGCGCTGCGGCAGGATGTGCATGCCTTCTGGTACAAGCAGATCGTCGCGCCACCGAAGGACTATGCGAAATGGGATGCACTGATGCACGCGTTCGCGCAGCATCTCGTCGATCGTTACGGCATCGACGAGGTCGCGCAGTGGTATTTCGAGGTCTGGAACGAACCGAACATCGACTTCTGGACCGGTGAGCCGAAGCAGGCCACCTACTTCGAGCTCTACGATCACACGGCGCGCGCGCTCAAGGCCGTAAGCCCGCGGCTGCGCGTCGGGGGCCCGGCGTCCTCATCCGCGCATTGGGTCGACGATTTCCTGCGTCACACCGCGGCCGGGCAAGTGCCGGTGGACTTCGTGTCCAGCCACGGCTACGGCGACGACAGCGTCGAGGACCTGTTCGGCACGCATGACGATATTCCCATGGACCAGCGCGTGTGCCGCGCGATCGGCAAGGTGCGCGGGCAGATCGCCGCCTCCGCTTACCCCAAGCTGCCGTTGATGTGGACGGAATGGAATGTGCCCTCCTTCGGTCCGCTGAAGGCGCGCGACACCGCATACGTGGGCGCTGGGTTGGCGGATGTAATCAGGCAATGCGACGGCCTTGTGGATGAGATGTCTTTCTGGACCTTCAGCGACGTGTTCGAGGAAGGCGGGCCCGGCCGCGAGCCGTTCACCGGTTCGTTCGGCCTGATGGGCCTGGGCGGCATCCGCAAGCCGAGCTACACGGCATTCGCGCTGCTGCACAAATTGGGCGAGCAACGCCTCGATGCGGCGGCGCCCGCCACGCTCGTGACGCGCCGGCCGGACGGAACGATCGCGATCGCGCTGTGGAACCTCGTCGATCCGGGCAGCGCCGGCGGCCAGGTCGTGCGCGACCTGGAATTCCACGGCCTGCGGCCCGGCGCCCACGTGCGGGTGACGCGCATCGATGATGACCATGGCAGTTCGCTCGCAGCCTACGAAGCCATGGGCAGGCCGCGCTACCCGAGCGCTGCGCAGGTCGCGGCGCTCAATCGTGCCGCGGTGCTGCCTCCGGCCCGCACGCTGGCGCTGTCGTCGCGCAGTACGTTGCAGCTGCAACTGGCGCCGAACGCACTGGTGTTGCTGGAGATCGCCCCCGACCAGCAGGCGCGCCGCTAACGGCAGGTCAGTCGAGCCGGACTCGAGCGACGACCGGCAGGTGGTCGGATGGAAAGCGCCCTGCCCGGCTGTCGGTCAGCGCCGCATAGCGCAGCACCTGCCAGCGCGGCCCCAGGAAAATGTAGTCGATGCGATCCTGCAACGGCGCGTCGATCCTGAAATCGTTGAAGGTACCCACCGGCCCGTAAGGCGGCGTCTGCGACACCAGGCGTGCGTCGCGCAGCGCGGCCGACACGATGCCGATTGGTTCGGATTCGGGCGTCGCGTTGAAGTCGCCAAGGCACAGCACCGGGCTGTTGCCGGCGATGGCGTGGATCTCCCGCAGCATCAGGTGTGCGGATTCGCGCCGGGCCACGACGCCCTGATGGTCGAAGTGCACCGAGAACACGAAGAACACGCGCCGGGAGCGCCGCTCGCGCAACTTCGCCCAACTGGCGATGCGATTGCAGCAAATCGCATCCCACCCCTTGCCGGGTACGGTCGGCGTCTGACTGAGCCAGAAATCGCCATTCGCCAGCAGCGTAAATCGATCCGTACGATAGAAAATCGCCGAGTGTTCGCCGGCGCGCTTGCCGTCGTCGCGTCCCACTCCCACGTATCCGAAGTGGGGCATCGCGGCCAGGTCATCGACCTGGTCCATCAGGCCTTCCTGCGTGCCGAGCAGATCGATCTGGTGATAGGCGATCAGCGCGCGCACCGCATCGCGCCGCGCCGGCCAGGCATTCGGACCATCGGCCGGCGTGTTCAACCGCAGGTTGTACGTGGCGAC
>JAFEDW010000346.1 GCA_018241455.1 Pseudomonadota bacterium
AGATGCCGGCGCCGATCACCATGCCGACCGAGGCGAGTTCGTCCTCGGCCTGGATCGATATGTAGTTCTTGCGGCCGGTGGCCGGATCAACGCGCAGCCGCTCGGCGAAGCTCTTGTACGCATCCATCAGCGAAGTCGACGGCGTGATCGGATACCACGCGGCAACGGTCGCGCCCGCGTAGACGCAGCCCAGGCCGGCGGCGGTGTTGCCGTCGATGATGACGTGGCCGCGCGTCGCGTCCATCTTCTCGACCCGCAGCGGCAGCGGGCAGTTGAAGTGCTGCTTGGCGTAGTCGTAACCGAGCTGGATCGCCTTCATGTTGCTCTCGACCAGCTGCGGCTTCTTCGCGTAGGTCTCGCCGAGCAGGCCGCGGATGATCTCCAGGTCGAGGTCATGGAGCGCCGCGAGCACGCCGGCATAGCAGATGTTCTTCATCAGGATGCGCGTGCGCGCGCCGTTGAAGTTCTCGTTGCACAGGCGCGCCAGCGGCGCGCCCAGCACCGTGACGTCGTCGCGCATCTGCAGCAGCGCCGGCCGCGGCCAGGTCGAGTCGTAGAGGAAGTAGCCGCCCGAGCTGACCTCCTGCAGGTCGCGCGCGTAGGTCTCGGAGTTCAGCGCGACGAACAGGTCGATCTGCCCGCTGCGCGCGCGGTGGCCGTCGCGCGTCACGCGGATCTCGTACCAGGTCGGCAGCCCCTGGATGTTCGACGGGAAATAATTCTTGCCGACCACGGGCACGCCGCTGCGGAACACGGCCTTCATCAGCAGGCCATTGGCGCTGGCCGAGCCGGTGCCGTTGACGGTGCCGATCTTGATGACGAAGTCGTTTACGCGATTTCGCGCTGGGTGTGGCATGCGCTCTCACCGTCTCCTGCGTGGGGCCAATGGATCGTGGATTTCTGCATGTCCCAGGCCGCCGTCGGGCAGCGCTCCGCGCACAATCCACAGTGCACGCACAGGTTCTCGTCCTTGATCATGACGCGGCCGGTCTGCTTAAGCGCCTTCGACACGTACAGCGGCTGCGTCGTCACGCGCGCCGGCGCGCGCAGGCGCGTGCGCAGCTCTGCCTCTTCGCCATCGTGCGTGATCGTCAGGCAATCGACCGGGCAGACGTCGATGCAGGCATCGCACTCGATGCACAGTTTCGCCTCGAACACCGTCTGCACGTCGCAGTTGAGGCACCGTTGCGCTTCCTGCGCGGCCTGCTGCGGATTGAAGCCGAGCTCGACCTCGATGTTGACCTTCTTGAAGCGCTCCTTCAGCGACACGTGCGGCACCAGCCGCCGCTCGAGCGTGGCGTAGTCATTGCTGTACGCCCATTCGTGCACGCCCATCTTGACGCTGCTGAGCTTGACCGTGGACGCGGGCCGTTCGCTCAGCGACTTGCCCTGCAGGAAGGCGTGCACGGAAATCGCCGCCTGGTGACCGTGCTCGACCGCCCAGATGATGTTCTTCGGGCCGAAAGCCGCGTCGCCGCCGAAGAACACTTCCTTGCGAGTCGACTGGAAGGTCTTCGCATCAACCTTCGGCACGCTCCATTTGTCGAACTCGATGCCGAGGTCGCGCTCGATCCACGGGAAGGCATTCTCCTGGCCGATCGCGAGGATCACGTCATCGCACGGCACCAGCTCTTCGCCGGTGACGCGCTCGGCGGTGATGCGCCCGTCCTTGAGCTCGTACTCCATCTGCTCGAACACCATGCCGGCAAGCTCCCGGCCTGGCTGGCCCCAGTGCAGGCGGTGGCCATGAGCATCACCGACCGGCAGCATGATTACGTGCAAAATGTTGCGGATTCGTTGAAAAAACAAGGGCTTCTGGTCGAAACCGACTTGCGCAACGAGAAGGTGGGCTTTAAGATTCGCGAACACACGCTGCAACGCGTTCCTTACCTGTTGGTCGCAGGCGATAAGGAAGTCGCGGCGAACTTGTTGTCTGTGCGCTCCCGCAGCGGAAAAGACCTGGGCACCATGAGCCCGCAGGCGTTCTCGGAACGGCTGCGGCAGGAGCTCGAAAGCCGCGGGCGCCACACGCTGGAGGAATGACGTATAGCCATTGCAACGAAGCGCATCCGCCGTAATGAGGAGATCACGTCGCCATCGGTGCGGGTGATCGGAGCGGATGGGGCCCAGGCGGGAGTGATGACCCGGTATGACGCGCTACAGCTAGCGCTCGCCGCCCAGCTGGATCTCGTTGAAGTCTCGCCCACGGCGGAACCGCCGGTGGTGCGGGTGATGGACTTCGGCAAATTCCTCTTCGAGCAG
>JAFEDW010000347.1 GCA_018241455.1 Pseudomonadota bacterium
GCCCCGGGGCAGGGCGATACGAGCCGCTAGCCGCGCCGCAGCAGCCGCGCCTTGCTGCGTTCCCAGTCGCGATCCTTTTCGGTGGCGCGCTTGTCGTGCTGCTTCTTGCCCTTGGCGAGCCCGAGCTGCAATTTCGCGCGGCCGTGCTTCCAGTACAGCTCGAGCGGCACCAGCGTGTAGCCGCGCCGTTCGACCGCGCCGACCAGGTGGTCGAGCTCCTTGCGGTTGAGCAGCAGCTTCCGCGTGCGCACCGGGTCGGCCACCTTGTGCGTCGAGGCGGTCTTGAGCGGCGAGATGTGCGCCCCGGTCAGGAAGGCCTCGTTGTTGCGCACGTAGGCGTGCGACTCGGCCAGCTGCGCGCGGCCGGCGCGCATGGCCTTGACCTCCCAGCCCTCGAGCACGAGCCCCGCTTCGAGACGCTCCTCGATGAAATAATCAAAGCGCGCGCGCCGGTTCTCGGCGATCAGGCGCTCGGCGTTTTCGGACTTGGCCATCGGCGCATTGTACGCGCCCGGGTTGAGTCGGCTCCGGCCTTGCCCCACACTGGCCACCCCATGAAAACCCTGACGCGCTCGGCGCTGGTGGCACGCCTGCCCGAGCAGGTGTTTGCGCTCGTCAACGACATCGGCAGCTATCCGCAATTCGTGCCGGGCTGTTCGGGCGCCGAGATCCTGATGCGCAACGAGCGCGAAATCGTCGCGCGCCTCAGGGTGCACCGCGGACCCCTGAGCACGCAGCTGACGACGCGCAACCTGCTGACGCCGCACAGCGAGATCAGAATGGAGTTGGTGGCGGGGCCGCTGCGGGCGCTGCAAGGGCGCTGGAGTTTCACGCCGGTGGCGAGCAACGGTTGCCGCATCGAACTGCTGCTGCAGTTCGAATTCTCGAACCCCTTGAAGGCCGCGCTGCTCGAACCGCTGCTCGAAGGCACGGCCAGCTCGATGGTGCAGGCCTTCGTCACGCGCGCCCAGCAATCGCATGCCTGAAGCCGCCGGCAAGCGCTGCCTGGTGGCGATCGACCTCGCCTCCGGGCCGCTGATCATCGAACTGCACCTGCCCGCCGTGGCGACCATCGACGATGCACTGGCACAGGCGCGGCGGGTGCTGGCTGCGGGCGGCGAGCACCGCCACCACGCCGCCGCGAGCGCGGCGATCGACTGGGCGGCAGCGGCAACGGGCATCTGGGGCGAACGTCGCGAGCGCGGCGCCGTGCCCCGAGAGGGTGATCGCATCGAGCTGTACCGGCCACTGGCCGCCGATCCGCGGCAGCAGCGGCGCACGCGCGCCCGCAACCACGGAAAGCGGGCCTGAGCGGCGTTACGGCCCGGGGGCGTTGATCGGCTTGGTGCTGACGTGCTCGGCCGGATTGCCCTTGACGTCGCTGTCGACATGGTCGACGAGATCGTTGCGGAAATACACGACCACGTGGCTGCGCCGCGGATGTTGCAGGTGGCGGAGCTTGAGGTAGTAGTCGTAGTCCCAGCGGTCGTTCTCGAAGCCGCCTGGCACCATCGGCGTGCCCAGCAGGTAGCGCACCTGCGCGCGCGTCATGCCGGTCTTGACCTGGGCGATCGTGGTCGCATCGAGGTGATTACCCTGCTGGATCGGCATGTGGTAGACGCAACCGGCTGCGCCGAGCAGGCTGGCCCCGAGCAACAGGACGCCGGCGCCCCGCGATATGGTACTTTGCATGTCCAACATCATACCGTCCGGACCGACACATGGAAGGGAAAGATCTGCGCAAGGCGGGACTCAAAGTCACGCTCCCGCGCCTGAAAATTCTCGAGATCCTCGAGCGCAGCGCCACGCGCCACCTGTCCGCCGAAGAGATCTACCGCAGCCTGATCGGATCCTCCGAAGACATCGGGCTGGCGACGGTGTATCGCGTGCTGACGCAGTTCGAGGCGGCCGGCCTGGTCGCGCGGCATCATTTCGAAGACGGCATGGCGGTGTTCGAACTCGTGCAGGGCGCGCACCACGATCATATCGTGTGTATGGACTGTGGCCACGTCGAAGAGTTCGTCGACACGGCCATCGAAGCGCGCCAGGAAGCCATCGCCAAGCAGCACGGTTTCCGCATCAGCGAGCATTCGCTGATCCTGTACGGGCGCTGCGAGCGGGCGGATTGCCCGCGCCGCAAGGCGAAAGCCGCTGCCCAGCGCGCCTGAGCTGCGGCAGCCCCAAACCCTGCGGTGGCTAGTTCTTGCGGCTGCGGCGCGTGGCCGCGGCGGCCGGCGCCGGTGGCGCCG
>JAFEDW010000348.1 GCA_018241455.1 Pseudomonadota bacterium
CGTTCGCGCAACTGCGCCAGTTCGCGTTGCTGCTGCGCATTGGCCGACCCCAGTGCCGCGATTGTGTCTTCGAGGTGCATGAGCTTGATCTCGAGCGCCTCGAAGCGCTGCTGTTCGTTCATTTGAGCGCGTAGTCGCCCTTCAGCTTGCGCTTCACCGCCTTGCCACGCAGTCGCGCGTATGCCGGCAGTCCGTTTCGGTACGGCGGATAGTCTTCGCCGCCGACCAGCGGCTCGAGATAGTTGCGGCAGGCGGTGGTGATGCCGAAGCCGTCTTCGCTGATGAAATGCCGCGGCACGGTCTTCTCGACGTTCGCCACCGATTCCAGCGGCACCGGCACGATCTTCCATCGATACGGCTTTGATGACAGCCGCTTGATCGCCGGCATTACGCCGTGCTGGCCCTGCACGGCGTATTCGACTGCTGCCTTGCCGACCGCGTAGGCCTGCGCGACATCGACCTTCGAGGCGATGTGGCGCGCGGCGCGTTGCAGGTAATCGGCCACCGCCCAGTGGAACTTGTAGCCGTGCGCCTCGCGCACCATGTTGGCGACCACCGGACCGACGCCACCGAGCTGCGTGTGGCCGAAGGCATCCTTGGTGCCGGCCTCGGCGAGGAACTTGCCGTCGGCATAGTGCGCACCTTCCGAGACCACGATGACGCAGTAGCCGTAGGCCTCGACGCATTGCTTGACGCGCGCGAGGAATTTCTCGCGCTCGAAGGCGATCTCCGGGAACAGGATGATGTGCGGCGCATCGCCGGCCTTGTGCCCGGCGAGCCCGCCGGCGGCGGCGATCCAGCCCGCGTGACGCCCCATGACCTCGAGCACGAACACCTTGGTGGAGGTACGCGCCATCGAAGCGACATCCATCGCGCCCTCGAGCGTCGAGACGGCGATGTACTTGGCCACCGAACCGAAGCCCGGGCAACAATCGGTGTGCGGCAGATCGTTGTCGACGGTCTTGGGCACGCCGATGCAGGCGATCGGATAGCCGAGTTGCGTGCCGATCAGCGACACCTTGTGCGCGGTGTCCATCGAATCGTTGCCGCCGTTGTAGAAGAAGTAGCCGATGTCGTGCGCGCGGAACACCTCGATCAGCCGTTCGTACTCGGCGCGGTTCTGGTCCAGGCCCTTGAGCTTGAAGCGCGCCGAGCCGAAGGCACCTGAAGGGGTGTGCCTAAGGGCACGTACGGTGGCTGGCGATTCGGCGCCGACGTCGATCAGGTTTTCGGTCAGGATGCCGACGATGCCGTCGCGCCCGGCGTAGACCTTGCCGATGTGCTTGCGCTGCTTCAGCGCCGTCTCGATGACTCCGCAGGCCGATGCGTTGATGACGGCGGTGACGCCGCCGGATTGGGCGTAGACGGCATTGCGGGGCTTGAGGGTAGGCATTGCAGCAGGCTCCGGGACTTGAGGGCGCGGTGGGGAGCGCGAAGGATAGCCCAAGCCAGCGGCCCGCGGCAGCGGCGGTTTGACCGCGCCGGGAGCGCAAAGGTACCTTTCGCACATGCGTATCGTCCTGCTAGGTGCGCCCGGCTCGGGCAAAGGTACCCAGGCGCAGCGACTGGTCGCGCGCTTCGGGGTTCCGCAGATTTCCACCGGCGACCTGCTGCGCTCGGCCGTGGCGCGCGGCACCGAGCTCGGGCTCAAGGCGAAGGCAGCGATGGATGCCGGCGCGCTGGTGTCGGATGACATCGTGATCGGCATCATCCGCGAACGCCTCGGGCAGATGGACGTCTCGGGCGGATATATCCTCGATGGCTTCCCGCGCAACCTGGCGCAGGCGCGCTCGCTCGCCTCGATGCTGGCGTTGATCGGCCAGCCGCTCGATGCGGTGGTGCTGTTCAACGTCGACTACGCGGAGATCGCGCGGCGCATCGCCGGCCGCCGCACCTGCCCGAACTGCGGCACCATCTTCAACGTGCACGACGCGGCGACGCCGGGCATCACGCACTGCACGAACTGCGCGGCCGCGCCGCTGCTGACGCAGCGCCCCGATGACAACGAGCAGACCGTCGCGCGCCGCCTGGCCGTGTACGACGAACAAACCCGTCCGCTGATCGATCACTACCGCGCGCAGGGACTGCTGCGCAGTGTCGATGCGCAAGGGCCGGTGGACGACGTGACCGCGCGGCTGGTCGCCGTGCTGGCTCCGGCACAGCCGGTTGCGCCACGCAAGGCGCCGCGCAAGCGCGCCAAGGCGAAGGGCAAGCGCAATGCAAAGGCAAGGCCATC
>JAFEDW010000349.1 GCA_018241455.1 Pseudomonadota bacterium
CGGATACCGGTACGCCCGCCGATCCGGTTCCGGAGAGAACGGCTGCAGCGGTGGTCAAGGTGTTCGCGACCATGCGCTATCCCGATCCGTACAAGCCGTGGACGAAGCAGGCGCCCTCGGAAGTCACCGCCACCGGCGTGGTCATCGAGGGCCATCGCATCCTGACCAACGCGCACGTGGTGCTGTACGCCTCGCAGCTGCAGATCCAGGCCAATCAGGCGGGCGACAAGCTCAGCGCGACGGTAGTGGCGGTGGCGCCGGGCATGGATCTCGCGGTGCTGAAGCTGGATGACGACTCGTTCTTCGCCGCGCATGCGCCGCTGGCGCGGGCCAAGTCGCTGCCGCACATCAAGGATGCCGTGCTGGCCTATGGCTATCCGACCGGGGGGCAGGAGTTGTCGATCACCAAGGGCATCGTCTCCCGCATCGAATTCGCGCCCTACGATGCGATGGTTGCAGGCTTGCGGGTGCAGGTCGATGCGGCCATCAATGCTGGCAACAGCGGCGGCCCGGCGGTGGTGGGGGACCAGATGGTGGGTTTGACCTTCAGTCGTGCGGGTGGTGACACGCAGAACATCGGCTACATCATTCCGAACGAGGAAATCGACCTGTTCCTGCGTGACATCGCCGACGGCCGCTACGACGGCAAGCCGGCGATGTACGATGACCTGCAGACACTGGAAAACCCGGCGCTCCGCGCCTACCTGAAGCTGGATAAGGGAACGGCGGGCGTGGTGGTCAACCGCCCGTACCAGAGCGATGCGAGCTATCCGCTCAAGCAATGGGATGTCATCACGCGCATCGGCGACACGCCGATTGACGACCAGGGCATGATCAGCCTGTCGCCCGACTTGCGCCTCAAGTTCGCCTACCGGGTGCAGCAACTCGAACACCACGGCAAGGTGCCGCTGACGATCGTGCGCGCCGGGCACACGCTGCAGATCCAGCTGCCGGTGCCGACGTCCAGGCCGTCGCTGATTCCGGACCTGATGGGTGCGTACCCATCCTACTTCGTCTATGGGCCGCTGGTGTTCACGCGGGCGACGGCGCAGTTCATGTGGCCACTCGAATCGAACAGCAAGGCGATGGCCGCACTGGCCTGGGTGCGCAGTCCCTTGTTGAGCAACCGCTATGACGCGCCGGACGCGCAGCGCGACGAGCTGGTCGTGGTGTCATCGCCGATGTTCCCCGACAAGCTCTCCAAGGGCTACAGCAATCCGGTTGGTGCGGTGGTCGCATCGGTCAACGGCAGGCCGGTGCGCGGCCTGCGCCAGCTGGTTGAAACCTTGCGCGACCTGAAAGACGAGTTCGTCGTGTTCGAAATGGCGGGCCGCTCGGAATCGCTGGTGTTCTCGAGGCGCGAGGTACTGGACGGTACCGACGGCATCCTGACCGACAACGGCGTGCGCACGCAGGGCTCGCCCGACATGCAGGCGGTGTGGGAGAAGAAAGCGCCGTGACGGCGCTGCGCTGCCGCTAGCCGCCGCTGGCAGCCGCGTGAGCGCGCGCCACGACCTCCGTCGCGGCTCGATGCGCCTCGTCGATGGCGGCGTGCGCGTAGGCCGTCCAGGCGGCATCGGACCCGGCGAGGCTGATGCCGCCGACCGGCGCGCGCGAGGTTTCCGCGACGCCCGCAGGCAGGCATTCCACCGGAAAGGCGTAGCCGTGCCCCCAGCGGTTGACGGTGATGGCCGCGATGTCGCGGTCGGCATCGAACCCGCCCGGGCCCAGGATGCGCGCCAGCTCATCGCGCAGCGCGCGCTCGAAATCGGCGAACGGCCGGCTGTACAGCACGGTACGCGCGGCAAGCAGCGATGCGGGCAGGTCGGCGATGTAGGTGGGCGGATCAGGCATGTGCGACAAGTGCACCAGGATCGGTTCATCGGGCGTGGTTGCGAACCGGTAACGCCCGAGGCTGACGGGGTAGTCGAGCTTGGCGACGTCGTAGAAGCCGTTCGGATTGTTGACCATGTGCACCCCGAGCTTGACCCACGGATGCCAGTTGCGCACCGCGACGGTGACGTACACCAGCGGCGCGCGCACGCCCTGCGCGACGGCGTTGCGCTGCGCGGCCGGCAGGTCGGGACAAATGTACGGCAACATCGTGAAGTAACCGGCGTAGATCGCGCTGCGGGCGCGCACGCGCCGCAGCTTGCCTTCGGACATGTACAGCGCGTCGACGTGCCCGCCATCATTCTGCAGCCTGACCACCGTGCTCGACAGCCGCAG
>JAFEDW010000034.1 GCA_018241455.1 Pseudomonadota bacterium
CGGCGCGCAGCGGCAGGTGCGTCGTCGCCAGCGCGACGCGCAGCCCGCCGGCGACCAGCAGCATGACCGGGAGCGGCACGCCGCACAGCGCGGCAAGGTATTCGGTGTGCCCGGTGAACGGGAGCCCGGCGTCATTGATGATGCTCTTTTGCACCGGGGCGGTCACCAGCGCCGCGAACTCGCCGCCGCGGCAGCCCTCGACGGCACGCTCGATGAGCCGCAACACCCACGGCGCATTGCATGTGTCGAGCCTTCCGGCCACGGCCGGACGTGCCAGCGGCAGGTGCAGCACCGTGAGCTCGCCGGCGGCACGCGTCGGCGCCTGCCCCGGCTGGTACTCGCGCAGCAGGCAATCGAGCCGCAGCAGGCGCGCGCGCTCCTGCAGCAGCGCGCGATCGGCCAGGCAGACGAGCGGGTAAGGGCGCGCGGACTGCGCGATGTCGAGGCACAGGTCGGGCCCGATGCCGGCGCTCTCGCCGCAGGTCAGCGCGATGGCCGCGGCTGCATCAGGAGCGGCGTTCACGGCTGCGACTGGCCTTCGGGGACGCCCGTTCGCTCAGGGCCGCAGTTCGACGTAGGCCTCGTCGCGCAGCTGCTGCAGCCAGACATCGGTGGCCTCGTCGACGCGGCTCTCGCGCAGCTGCGCGTAGGCCTGTTCGCGCTCCGCGGTCGCGGTGTTGTCGAAGTCGCGACGGCCGAGCACCTGCACGATGTGCCAGCCGAACTGCGTCTTGAACGGCTCGCTGATCTCGTTGTCCTTGAGCGCTTCGGCCTGCCGCGCGAATTCGGGCACGAAGCTGTCGAGCGTCGTCCAGCCGAGGTCGCCCCCGTCGACGGCCGAGCCCGGATCGGCCGAGCTGGTCTTGGCGAGCACGGCGAAGTCCGCGGTGCCGGCCAGGATCTGTGCGCGCATCGTGGCGAGCTTTTGCTGCACGGTGGCGTCGTCTTCCACTTCGCTGGTCTTCAGCAGGATGTGTCGCAGGTGCGTCTGCCTGATGATCTGCTTGGCGGTGGAGGCGCGCACATCGTTGAGCTTGACCAGGTGGAAGCCGCTGCCGGTCTGCAGGATGTCGCTGACCTCGCCGGGCTTCATGCGCGGCACCACGTCGGCGAGGAAAGTCGGCAGCGCGGGACCCTTGAGCCAGCCGAGCGCGCCGCCCTCGAGGGCCGTCTGGCTGTCGGAATAGGTGATCGCCAGCTGGTTGAACGGTTCGCCCTTCGCGGCGCGCGCGGCAACTTCTTCGGCCTTCTGCCGCGCCGCGGCCAGCTGCTTCGGCGTCGCATCCTGTGCGACGGCAATCAGGATGTGCGACACGTTGTATTCGCTGTTCGAATTGCCGGTGTTCTTCTGCCGCTCCATGTACTGGTCGAGTTCGCGCGGCGAGATGTTGATGCGCTGGACGACGTCGCGGTTGCGCAGCACCTGGCGCTGGATCTCGCGCCGCAGGTTCTTGCGGTAGTCGGCGTACACCAGGCCTTCGGAAGCGAGCTTCTCCGGCAGCTGGTCGAAGCTGACCTTGTTGCGGTTGGCGATGTCCTGCAGCGCCGCATTGACCTGCTCGTCGGAGACCACGATGCCGGCGCGTTCGGCGTGCTGCGCCTGCACTTCCTCGAGCACCAGCCGTTCGAGCACCTGGTCGCGGATCACCGAAGGCGCGGGCAGCTGCACGTTCTGCGACTGCAGGCGCTGCGTGACCTCCGCGACCTGCGCGTTGAGTTCGCTCTCGAGCACGACGCCGTCATTGACGACCGCGACCACGCGATCGAGCGGCGTGCCGTGGCTGGTCTTGGCGCGCGGCAGCGCATCATCGGCCGCCGCGGCGGTAAGCGTACCCGTGGCCAGCGCCAGCAGCAGCAGGCCGGGAAAAATGCGCAAAGTCATTGTGGGGAGTATCCCTGAATCGACCCTTGCAGGAAAGAGTCGGCACTGGATCCGACACTGGAAAGTCCCTTGAGTTCCAACTGCAGGTACCAGCCGGTATCGCGCCTCTGCGCCGCGTTGAGCTGCGGATCGTGGCTGGTGACCGAATCGCGGAACACGAGGCGCAGCCCCCAGCAACTGGCCCGATACTGCAGGCCGGCGAATGTCTCGATCGGTTGCCGGTCGAGGAATGAATACACGCGACGACCGTACAGGTCCCAGTGCCGGCCCACCGGCCACGCGGCCGAGACGTCGGCCTGTTCGACGCTGCCGCGCGTGTAGCGATAGCCGAGGTTCAGCACCCGGTTGCCGGCGGGCAGGTATTGCAGCGCGAGCAGCGATTTCCCGGTGTGCGAGTCGGCCGGATCCCAGGCGACGTCGTAGTGCAGGTTCCAGTTGCGGTAGGCGGTCAGGTCGATGTTGGCGAGCAGGTCGGAGCGGCGGCGCGTATCGGCGGTTTCCCCCGGCAGTGTTACGCGTGGTTGCGAGAAATGCAGCGTCTGGCCGAGCGTCGCGCTCAGCGTCTGCTGGCCGGTGCTCGCCTCGAGCAGGCGCGTCGTGACGCCGAGCGTCAGGTTGTTCGCGTCGCCGATGCGATCGTATCCTGAGTATCGATTGGCCTGGAACAGCGAGACGAAGTTCGGATCGGGCAGCGCCGAGTCGAACACCGGCAGCATGCTCTGGTCGCGGTACGGAATGTAGACGTAGTTGATGCGTGGCTCGAGCGTCACCAGTCGCGCATCGTTCCTGCCGGCCGTGCGCTCGAGCTGCACGGCGCTGTCGAAGGTGAGGATCGGCAGGCTGCGGCTCGGCGTGGCATCGGTGGTCGGCGCGTCGTCGAGCCGGTAGGCGGTGAAATCCCAGGCCGCGCGTGGCCGCAGGTAGAAACCCGGCTGCGTATAGTCGAAGCCCACGGCCGGCTGCACGCGGCCGCGCCAACCGGTCGTGCCGCTGGCGCGGTGAAAGTCGGTCAGCTCGGTGTCGAGTGCGCTGCCGAGGCCTGAACTGCCCTGCCAGTGCGCGTTGGCCGTGAGCCGCGGCAGCTCGGCATACGGTTGGTCGGCGCTCGCCAGCTGATCATCGAGCGTCTGGAATTTCAGCAGTTGCGCGCCGAGCTGCCAGGTGTCGCCGCGCGTGCCGATGCGAAAGTCGCGTGGCAGGAACGTCGTGCTGGTGGCCTGCGGGCCGTCGCCGAAATCCTCGAAATAATGCGTGTCGCTGACATCCTGCGCGGCGAGCTGCGCGCGCCAGCCGTTGCCAAAATAGCTGGTCGCATTGACGCGCAGCCAGTTGCGGTTCTGCCCGGTGACGCGGTCGTTCTGCAGGTAGTCATCGCGCAGCATGCCGTCGCCGGAATTGGTCAGCAGGCGGTATTCGCTGCCTACCCCTAAGCCACGGCGCGAGTAGAACGTCGGCGTCAGCGTCGCATCCTGGTTCGGGGCGATGTTCCAGTACCAGGGAATCGACAGCGTCGCGCCGCTGCGCGAAGAGCTGCCGAGCGTCGGGAACAGCAGGCCGGTCTGGCGGTCGCTGCTCAGCGGAAAGGAAATCCACGGCAGGTACAGGATCGGCACGCCCTTGAACACGACGCTGGTGCTGTGGCCGACGCCGCGCTTGCTGCGCGTGTCGAGCGTGATCTGGCGTGCGCGCAGTTCCCAGTCGGCCTGCCCCTTGGGGCAGGTGGTGTAGGTGACGTGCTCGAGCACGACGATGTTCGGCCGCGTCGTCGCGATGCTCGCCGCCTCGCCGCGCCCCGGATGCTGCAGCAATTCGAACTGGGCGTCGGTGAACAGCGCGCCGGCGTTGCCGTAGCTGCCGGCCTTGCCGGTGACGCGCAGCGACGGGTCCTCGTAGCGCACGCTGCCGGCGAGCTTGAGATCCTGCGTCAACGCGTTGTACGTGAGCCGGTCGCAGTGCATCTGGCGGCCGCCGATGTCGACGCTGACATCGCCGCTGAGTTCGGTATCGCCGTTGGCCGCGACGTCGATGTGGCAGCTCGACCAGTGGATCGCGCCGTCGCTGATCGACGGCAGCGGCGGTGGCGGCGTGTCGGCCGCCGTTGCCGGCGGACAAGGCAGCTCCTGGCCGCGCGCGGCGGCCGCGCAAGCCAGCGACAGCAGCGTGAGATGCAGGCGCAGCCGGTGGGGCGGGAGGGCAATCATGAGCGCGGCCATTATAATGGGCGCGGTATGTACTGGCCCCAGCCAATCCCGGCCCGGCGGTCTTGACGAGGGACAAGCCGCCGATGGCCGACGCGAGAATTGTGCTGATTCGTGACTGGCTGGCCAGCGAACTGGGCTGGCCGCGCGATTGCCGGCTCGAGCCCGCCTCGGCCGATGCCAGCTTCCGGCGTTACTTCCGCGTCTGGCAGGCCTCGGGCTCGACCCGCGTCATCATGGATGCACCGCCGGGCAAGGAAGACATCAGGCCTTACGTGCACGTGACGCGGCTGCTGCAGGCCTGCGGCGTGCACGTGCCCGAAATCGAGGCGGCCGACAGCACGCGCGGCCTGCTGCTGCTCGAGGACCTGGGTTCGACGCACATGCTCGCGCGGCTGCGCGGCGGCGGCGACGTCGAGCAGCTGTATGGCGAGGCGTTGGCGGCGCTGGCGCAGATCCAGCTGCGGGGCGGCGCCGGCGCTCGCGAACTGGAGCCGTATACGGCTGAGGCACTGCAGCGAGAGATGCGCCTGCTGCCCGACTGGTTCTGCGCGCGCCACCTGCAGCAGCCGGTCGACGCCGCGGGCGCGGCGCTGCTGGAGCAGACCTTCGGCTTCCTGGCACGCGAGCTGCTGGCGCAGCCCACGGTGCTCGTGCATCGCGACTACCATTCGCGCAACCTCATGGTCACGGCGGGGCGCAATCCCGGCATCATCGATTTCCAGGACGCGGTGGCCGGGCCTATCGGCTACGACCTGGTATCGCTGCTCGAGGATTGCTACATCGCCTGGCCGCGCGAGCGCGTGCTCGGCTGGCTCGAGAATCATCGCCTGCAGCTGCACGCCGCGGGCGCCGCCGTCGGCGCCGATCGCGGCGAGTTCCTGCGCTGGTTCGACCTCGCGGGGCTCCAGCGTCACATCAAGGTGCTCGGCATCTTCGCGCGGTTGTGGTACCGCGACGGCAAGAGCGGCTATCTCGCCGATCTGCCGCTGACGCTCGAGTACGTGCGCGACACCGCGGCGCGCTACGCGGAGCTCGCGGAGTTCAGCGCCTGGGTCGAGCGCGCGCTGGCGCCGCGCCTGGCCGCCGCCAATGCGCGCGCACTCGCCACGGCGGTGAGCGCTTGAGGGCCATGGTGCTCGCGGCCGGGCGCGGCGAGCGCCTGCGTCCGCTGACCGATGACACGCCGAAGCCACTGCTGGCCGTGCGCGGCAAGCCGCTGATCGTGTGGCACCTCGAGGCGCTCGCGCGCGCCGGCGTTCGCGATGCGGTGATCAACGTGTCGTGGCGCGGCGCGCAGCTGCGCAGAGCGCTCGGTGACGGCGGGCAGTTCGGCCTGCGCATCCACTACAGCGATGAGAGCGCGCTGGCGCTCGAGGTCGGCGGCGGCATCTTCAACGCGCTGCCACTGCTCGGCGCCGGGCCGTTCCTGGTCGTCAATGGCGACACCTTTACGGACATCGACTTCGCGCGGCTGCGTATCGGTGCGGATGCCTTGGCTCACCTGGTGCTGGTGCCGAATCCGGACCATCACCCGCAGGGCGACTTCGCGCTGCGCGACGGCGCCGTCGCGGCGACTGGCGAGCCGCGCCTGACCTACGCCGGCATCGGCGTGTTTCGCCCCGAGTTGTTCGCGAACTGCACTCCCGGACGATTCCCGCTGTTGCCGCTGCTGCAGGCGGCGATTGCGCAGCGCCGGCTGAGCGGCGAACGCCATGACGGCGCCTGGACCGACGTCGGCACGGCGGCGCGCCTTGCGGCATTGAATGCTTTGCCGCACGATGGCGGGTGAACCATGGGCGAATTCAAGAGCATTCCGGTCGTCAGCGCGCCGCCACGGAGCGGGGAGAAATACCTGACGCCGCAGGGCTTCACCGCCATCAAGGACGGCGCGCGTGCGCGTGCCGGTGCGCCGGCGCGAGTGCCGGCCGGCAAGCCGCGCTGGCTGAAGGCGCCGCTCGCGGCCGGCGCCGGCTACGATGCGGTGCGCCGCACGGTGCGTGAACATCGGCTCGCGACCGTCTGCGAGGAAGCCAAGTGCCCGAACATCGGCGAATGCTGGAACGCCGGCACCGCGACGATCATGGTCATGGGCGCGGTCTGCACGCGTGCCTGCCGCTTCTGCTCGGTCGATACCGGCAACCCGCACGGCTGGCTCGACGCCGATGAGCCGGCCAACGTCGCCGCCAGCGTCGAACTGATGAAGCTGCGCTACGTGGTGCTGACTTCGGTGGACCGTGATGATCTGCCGGACGGTGGCGCCGCGCACTACGCCGCCTGCGTGCGCGCCATCAAGCAGCGCACGCCCGGCACGGCGGTCGAGGCGCTGACGCCCGATTTCCAGGGCGTGCTGCACGACGTGGAGCGCGTAATCGAATCCGGCGTCGACGTGTTCGCGCAGAACATCGAGACCGTGCGGCGCCTCACGCACCCGGTGCGCGATCCGCGCGCCGGCTACGAGCAGACGCTCGCGGTGCTGGCGCATGCGAAAGCACATCGTGCCGCAGTGCTGACCAAGAGCAGCCTGATGCTCGGGCTCGGCGAAACGGAACAGGAGATCGGCGAGTGCATGGATGACCTGCGCGCGGCCGGCGTCGACATCCTGACGCTGGGCCAGTACCTGCGGCCCACCGTGCATCACCTGCCGGTCGAACGCTTCGTGACGCCGGAGGAATTCCTGCGCTACCGCGACTGGGCGCTCGACCGCGGGTTCCGCGAGTGCGTGTCGGGCCCGCTGGTGCGTTCCAGCTATCGGGCCGAGCAGGCGCTCGCGGGCAACAACGCCGGGCTCGGCGTCGCCGCGCACGCCGCGGCGCCGGCCGCCGCGCGCAGCCCGTGAACGCGCAGTCGGTGAGCGCGCAACCGCAGGCCGGCGCGCCGGCGGTGGCGCGTACGCACTCACCGGTGCGCGTCAAGTGGCTCGGGCGCGTGCCGTACGAGCCCACCTGGCGCGCGATGCAGCGGTTCACCGACGCGCGCAATGAACATACCGACGATGAGCTGTGGTTGCTCGAGCACGAACCGGTGTTCACGCTCGGCATGAACGGCGATCGCGCGCATGTGCTGGCGGCCGGCGACATCCCGGTGGTACAGATCGACCGCGGTGGACAGGTGACCTACCATGGCCCGGGCCAGCTGGTCGTGTATCCGCTCATCGACGTGCGGCGCGCGGCCCTGGGCGTGCGCGAGCTGGTCACGGCGCTCGAGCGATCGGTCATCGACCTGGCGGCGCGCCATGGCATCAGCGCACAGTGCCGCGAGAAGGCGCCGGGTGTCTACGTGGATGGGCGCAAGCTGGCCAGCGTGGGCTTGCGCATCCGGCGCGGCGGCAGCTACCACGGGCTCGCGCTGAACGTGGACATGGACCTCGAGCCGTTCAGCCGCATCAATCCCTGTGGATTCGCCGGGCTGGAAATGACACAGCTCGCGGCGCTCGGCGGGCCCTCCGACCTGGCGCAGGTGGCGCGCGAATACGCGCCGCTGCTGCTCGCGCGACTGCATCGGGTCGCGGCGGACTGAACCCGCGCGGCGGCGCCGGCGATCGGTCGGCGCGTCATCGACGCATCACAACACCATCAACACCCCGGGAACGTCCTTGAGGTCGGCGAACAGCGCGGCGATGTGCGCGGCGTCGCGCGCGCGGATCGTGTACGTGACGCCGAGGAAATTACCCTGCGCCGAGGGCCGTTCGCTGGCCGTCTCGATGACCGACGCGCCAGCATGGCGGGCCATGACCGCATCGACGTGGGCGCGCGGCGCGGCGCCGGCGCGCAGCATCACCTTGATCGGATAATCGCAGGGAAACTGCAGCAGCGGCGCATCGCCCATGGCACGCAGCATAGCGCGCCGGCGGTGACAAGCGCAGCAGCGGCGGGCAGAATGCGTGCATGCCCGTCCTGGCCCGCACGATCGCGCTGCTGCTGATCTCGAACCTGTTCATGACCTTTGCGTGGTATGCGCACCTGCGCAACCTCGCGCAGCGGCCCTGGTTCATCGCCGCGCTGGCGAGCTGGGGCATCGCGCTGTTCGAGTACCTGTTCCAGGTGCCTGCCAACCGCATCGGCCATACCGCGCTGTCGCTCGGCCAGCTCAAGATCCTGCAGGAAGTCATCACGCTGTCGGTGTTCGTGCCGTTCGCGTGGCTGTACATGCGCGAGCCGGTGCGGCTCAACTACCTGTGGGCGGCGCTGTGCATGTGCGGCGCGGTCTACTTCATGTTCCGCAAGTAGCCGATGCGCGGCGCCGCCGCGATTCGCGCCGCCACGGCAGCCGATGCCGTCGCGATCGCGCGCATCTACAACCACTACGTCAGCGAAACGATCGTCAGCTTCGAGGAGTCGCCGGTGAGCAGCGCCGCGATGGCCGCGCGCCTCGCGGCGATCGAAGCGCTGCAATGGCCGTGGCTGGTTGCCGAGCTGGCCGGCGATGTCTGCGGCTACGCCTACGCCGATCGCTGGAAGGCGCGCGCCGCGTATCAACACACTGTCGAAGTGACGATCTATCTCGATGAGAAATCAACCGGGCGAGGGCTCGGCACGCAATTATATGGCGCACTGTTCGAGCGGCTCGGGGCGACGCCTGCGCATGCGGCCATCGGCGTCATTTCATTGCCCAATCCGGCCAGCGTTGCGCTGCACGAGAAGTTCGGACTGCACAAGGTCGCGCATTTCAGCGAGGTGGGCCGCAAGTTCGGGCGTTGGGTCGATGTGGGCTACTGGCAGCGCCTGCTGCCGGGCAAGGGCGCTGCCCCTGGCTAGGATTTTCCGCCCGCTGCCGCAGGCCTCAGCCAGCTCGCCTCGACCAGCGCGCGCATCCGCCGCCACAGCGGCCCCGGGCGGCCATCGCCAATGCTGGCGCCATCGAGGCGCGTGACCGGCACGACGCCACGCGTCGCGGCGCTGATCCACACCTCATCGGCGCCGCGCAGCTGCGCTTCGCTGACCGGCACGCTGCGGCAGGGAATGCCATTGGCCGCCGCGAGTTCCTCGAGCAGGCCGCGGGTCGTGCCCGGCAGCAATTGGTGGCTCCGTGGCGGCGTGCGGATTTCGCCGGCAACCACGATGTGCACGGCCGACGCGCTGGCATCCGTCAGCCAGCCATCACGCAGCAGGATGGTCTCGGCGGCGCCAGCCTCGACCGCCTGCTGGCGCAGCAGCACGTTGGCCAGCAGCGCCACCGACTTGATGTCGCAACGCGCCCAGCGCGTGTCCTGCGCCGTGATGCAGGCCACGCCCTGCGTGGCGATTTCCGGCGGCATGGCGGGGAGCGGTGAGCAGTAGGCAAACACCGTCGGCTCGATATCCGGCAGCGGGGCGTGGTTGCGGCCGTATTCGGCGCCGCGCGAGACGTGCAGGTACACGTACAGGTCGCCGCCGCCGTTGGCGGCCGCGAGTTGCTGCACCAACTCGTGCCAATGCGCATCGTCGTGCGGATTGCGGATGCGCAGTTCCGCGAGGCTGCGTTTCAGTCGGGCGATGTTCGCGCCGAGCCGCGAGGCGTAGCCGCCGTGGAAGGCGACCACTTCATAGACGCCATCGCCGAACAGGAAACTGCGATCGAGCGGCGAGATGCGTGCCTCGCGCAACGGCAGCAGCGTTCCGTTCAGGTAACACAGCGGCAGCGGATCGGCCATGCCTGCGCTCCGTTGGGATTACAGCCAGAGGCTGATCGTGTCGATCATGCGCCGCCACAGTCCGCCTGCGGCGACGGCGGCGACCGGATACAGCGGCACGCGCGCGACGGTCTTGCCGGCCACGTCCACCTGCAGCTCGCCGACCGCGGTATTGGCAGCGAGCGGCGCCAGCAGCGGACCCCGCACGCTCGCGCGCGTCGTCACGGTCGCACCCTGTCCGCGCGGCACCACGACTTGCACCGCCGTGGCGGGCGCGACGGCGATGTATTGCTCGGCGCCCTCGTAGACCCGCGGCTTGAGCACCATCTCGCCGGCCTGTTTCACGGTGACCGATTCATAGAAATTGTAGCCGTAGGTCAGCAGCGCGGCGCTCCCGCTCTCGCGCGCCGCGGCACTCTTCGAGCCCAGCACCACCGATACCAGCCGCATGCCGGATCGGAGCGCCGAGCTGACCAGGCAGTAGCCGGCGCTTTCCGTGTGGCCGGTCTTGACGCCATAGACGGTGGGGTCACGCTCCAGCAGGCCGTTGCGGTTCTCCTGGCGGATGTTGTTCCACGTGAACTCGCGCATCGAGTAGATCGGGTAGTACTGCGGGAAATCGCGGATAAGCGCGCGCGACAGCGTCGCCAGGTCGCGCGCCGTGCTGTAATGCGTGGGCGAGGGCAGGCCGCTCGAGTCTTCGAAGTGGGTACCGGTCATGCCCAGCCGTTGTGCGTAGGCGTTCATCATCTGCACGAAGGCGGGCTCGCTCCCGCCGACGCGCTCGGCCAGCGCGATCGTGGCATCGTTCCCGGACTGCACGATCATGCCCTTGACGAGCACGTCGACCGGCACGCGCGTGCCCACCTGCACGAACGTGCGCGAACCCTCCGCGCGCCAGGCGTGTTCGCTGATCAGCACGTCTTCATCCATCTTCAGCCGGCCATCGCGCAGCGCGGCGAACACGACGTAGGCGCTCATCAATTTCGTCAGGCTGGCCGGCTCGATACGCTGGTCGGCGTTGTGCTCGGCCAGCGCTTGTCCGGAGGCGAAGTCGACCAGCACCCAGTTGCGCGCCTCGATGACCGGCGGCGCAGCCATCGGTGGCGCGACGGACGGCGGTGCCGCTGCCGGCCGGGCCGCCTGCGGCGCCGCAGCGACGACGCCGGCCAGCAGTGCCAGCAATGGAAGGATCGTGCGGTGGATGGTCGACTTCATCAGTGGGGTCTCCGGGTGGGTGGCGCAGTGTAGCCGTGCGCCTCAGTCATTGGCGAGTCGCGCCTCGGGGTAGCCGAGCGTCGCGAGCCGTGCCGCCAGCGCGTCGAATTCCTCGACGGTGGCGATCGGGCCGATGCGGACGCGCCGCAGCGTGCGGCCACTGCTGTCGTTCGCGACCGAGAATACATGCGCCACGCCATTGGACTGCAGGCGGTCGAGCACGCGCTGCGCGTTGGCCGGATCGGCGAAGGCGCCGATCTGGATGTACAGCGCAACCGTCGCGGGCGGCGATGGCGCGATGGTGGCCGAGGCGGCGTCGGCCACCGGCGAGCCGGTCGGCGCGGTCGGCGCGGTCGGCGCCGCGGCGCCCACATCGCCCGGTCCGATGGTGCGCAGTTCGACGAAGGCCGTGCCGGTGCGCACGATGTCGAGCCGGCTGGCCGCGCTGTACGACAGGTCGATGATGCGGTTGGCGACGAACGGTCCGCGATCGTTGATGCGCACGACCACGCTGCGGCCGTTGCTGAGGTTGGTCACGCGCGCGTAGCAGGGAATCGGCAGCGTGCGGTGCGCGGCGGTCATCGCGTACATGTCGTAGACCTCGCCGCTCGAGGTGTTGTGGCCGTGGAAGTCGGGACCGTACCAGGAGGCCACGCCGCGCTCGACGAAGTTGTCCGCGCTCGCGAGGATCGTGTAGCGCTGGCCGTTCACGTCATAAAACGGCGGATTGCCGTGGCTGCTGCGCGGCTCGGCGCGTGGCACGGCGTCGGGCACATTCGCCGACGGGGGCGGCGGAACCGGCGACGTCGGCCCCGGCCACGGTGCCGCGCGGCGCGGCGTACCGGCGCAGGCGCCCAGCAGCAGCGTCAGCGCGGCGACAGCCAGCATGCGCGGCGTTGGCATCAGGGTGCGTCGGGCGCCAGCACGCGCTCGCTGATCGCCTGCGCCAGGTCGTTGACCGCCATCGCATACAGCGGACTGCGGTTGTAGCGCGTGATCACGTAGAAGTTGCGAAACCCGACGCGATAGCTCGTGCTGCCGTTCAGCGGCGCGACGATCGTCAGGCAAGGCGTCGCGTCGTCGAGCAGGCTCTGCACCTGCATGCCGCGGGCGCGCAGCGCGCCGAGCGTTTCATTCAGCGTGGTGCTGGCCGGCGCCGTGGGCTCGGGCGCCGTGCCGAGCGTTGCTTCCGCGAGCACCGGTTGGCCGTACTCCCAGCCGTGCTGCTGCAGGTAGTTCGCGACGCTCGCGAAGATGTCGGCCCAGTCGGTCCACAGGTCGCGGTGGCCGGTACCGCTCTCGTCCACCGCGTAGGTCTGGAAGCTCGAAGGCATGAACTGCGCCGCGCCCATCGCACCCGCATACGAGCCGACCACGACCTGCGGATCGAGCTCGCCGCTCTTCGTCAGCTGCAGGAACTGCTCGAGTTCACGCTGGAAGTATTCCGCGCGCGCCGGATAGTCGAATGCCAGCGTCGCCAGCGCATCGAGCACGCGGTAGCGGCCCATGATGCGGCCGAAGTAGGTCTCGACGCCGATGATGCCGAGCAGGTATTCGGGCTGCACGTGCCGCTCCATCGCGATCGCATCGAGCAGCTCGCGATGCTCGCGCCATAGCCGGGCGCCGGCATCGATGCGCTCGGGCGTCAGGAAACGTGCGCGATATTCCCACCAGGCGAGCGTCTTCTCGGCCGGGCGGCTCATCGCTTCGATGATCTTCGGCTGCGGCTCC
>JAFEDW010000350.1 GCA_018241455.1 Pseudomonadota bacterium
TTGCGATCGGCGAAGTGCGCGGCTGGGAGCTGGTGCAGCTCGGCGTGTACACGGGCCGCGAGGCGGATTTCGCGGCCGCGGTCGCGCCGATCCTGGGCGGCCCGCCGCCACGGGCCGGCGGCGCGCAATCCTCGGGCCACGCACGCGTCTACCACATCGCGCGCAACCAGTACTGGGTCGTGGGCGCCGACCCGGCGCTTGCGGCGGAACTCGCTGCCGCGATCGATCCCGCGGTTGGCAGCGTGACCTCGCTGTCGCATGCACGCGCGCGGATTTCGCTGCGCGGAGCGACCGCCCGCACGGTGCTGGCGAAGCTCCTCAGCATCGATCTCGCGCCGGAAGTCTTCTGCGTCGGCGAAGCGCGCCAGACCGGCCTGCATCATACTGGCGTGTTGTGCGAGCGCACTGCCGCTGACCGCTACGATCTATATGTCCTGCGCACCTTCGCGGCCACCATCTGGGAGTGCCTGGCGGATGCGGCGCTGGAATTCGGCTACGACATAGAGGAGATGCCCCATTGAAATCGCATGCCCGGGTAGCGGTGATCGGCGGCGGAGTGGTCGGCTGCAGCGTCCTGTACCACCTGACCAAGGCGGGGTGGAAGGATGTCGTGCTGATCGAGCGCGAACAGCTCACCGCGGGTTCGACCTGGCATGCGGCCGGCGGTTTCCACACGCTCAACGGTGACCCGAACGTTGCGAAGCTACAGGGCTACACCATCGGCCTCTACGACGAACTGGAGAAGATTTCGGGCATATCCTGCGGCCTGCACCGATCGGGCGGACTGCTGCTGGCTGATACCCCGGCCCGCATGGAGTGGCTGAAGATGGCGCACGGCCGCGCGCGCTACCTCGGACTCGATACCGATCTGATCAGCGCTAAAGAAGCCAAGGAACTGCTGCCGCTGATCGAGGAGAGCAACTTCGTCGGCGCGATGATCGATCGTGCCGATGGCAACCTCGATCCCTCCGGCACCACCCACGCCTACGCCAAGTCGGCGCAGATCGGCGGCGCCGAGATCTACCTGAAGACGCGCGTCACGGCGATCACTCGCCGGAGCGACGGCAGCTGGGACGTGATCACGGAGAAGGGCACGATCAACGCCGAGCACGTCGTCAATGCGGGCGGCCTGTGGGCGCGCGAAGTCGGCCGCATGGTTGGCCTGGAGCTGCCGGTGCTCGCGATGGAGCACATGTACCTGGTGACCGACGAGATGCCGGAGGTCGTCGCGTTCAATCGCGAGCGCAAACACGAGCTGCCGCATGCGATCGACTTCAAGGCCGAGATCTACATGCGCCAGGAGCGCAACGGCCTGGTGCTCGGCACCTACGAGAAGGCCTGCGTGCCCTGGCAGCCGCGCCAGACGCCGTGGGATTTCGGCACCGACCTGTTGCCGCCGGACCTCGATCGCATCGCGCCCTCGCTCGAGATCGGTTACCGCCACTTCCCGGCGATGGAACGCGCCGGCATCAAACGCGTGGTCAACGGGCCATTCACGTTCTCGCCCGACGGCAATCCGCTGGTCGGGCCGGTGCAGGGCCTGCCGGGTTTCTGGTGCGCCTGCGCGGTGATGGCCGGCTTCAGCCAGGGCGGCGGCGTGGGCCTCGCGCTCTCGCAATGGATGGTCAACGGCGATCCGGGGTTCGATGTGTGGGCGATGGATGTCGCGCGCTACGGCGAATGGGCCACGCGCAGCTACACCAACGCGAAGGTGCGCGAGAACTACGCGCGCCGCTTCTCGATCCGCTTCCCCAACGAGGAACTGCCGGCCGCGCGCCCACAGCAGACCACCGCAATCTACGACCTGATGGTGGAGCAGGGCGCCGTGATGGGCGACAGCTGGGGCATGGAGACCCCGTTGTGGTTTGCGCCCAAGGGCGTGCCGGCACGCGATGAGGTGTCGTTCCATCGCTCCAACGATTTCCCGCACGTGAAAGCCGAGTGCAAGGGCGTGCGCAACGCCGTCGGCGTGACCGAGATCGCCAACTTCGCCAAGTACGAAGTGAACGGGCCTGGCGGCGAAGCCTTCCTGTCGCGGCTGATGACCAACCGCATGCCGCGCGCAAACCGGTTGATCCTTACGCCGATGCTGAACCCGGCCGGCAAGCTGATCGGCGATTTCACGATCGCGCGGGTCAACGATTCCCGCTTCCTGATCTGGGGCTCATCGCAGGCGCAGATCTACCACATGCGCTGGTTCGAGCAGCATCTGCCGAAGGATGGC
>JAFEDW010000351.1 GCA_018241455.1 Pseudomonadota bacterium
CCGGTCGACAGGTCCACCATGGCGACGCCGATCTTCTGCGGGTTGCTGTCCGGTTCAGCCCGCGGCTTGCCGGTGATGCTCATCAATCCGCTCATGCCCTGGATCATCGCGTCGTAGCCGGCGCGCGGCGCATACGGCCCGGTCTGGCCGAAGCCCGTGATCGAACAGTAGATGAGCCGCGGATTGAGCTTGCCGAGCGTGGCGTAGTCGAGGCCGTGGCGCGCGGCGCCGCCGACCTTGTAGTTCTCGACCAGCACGTCGCAGTGCTGCGCGAGCGAGGCGATCAGCTGCTGGCCGGCGGGCTTTGAGATATCGACCGCGACCGAGCGCTTGTTGCGATTCGCGCTGGCGTAGTACGCGGAGTAACCCGCCTCCTTGAAATCGGGCGGGCCCCAGGCGCGCGTGTCATCGCCGGTGCCGGGCCGCTCGATCTTGATGACCTCGGCGCCGAGGTCGCCCATGACCTGCGTCGCCCAGGGCCCGGCGAGCACGCGCGACAGGTCGAGAACCCGGATGCCCGCCAATGCGCCTTGGTCGCTCATGATGCGCGCATTGTCGCCGCTCGGCGGCGATGGGGAAAGACGGCGATTACGTAGGGGCGTGACCCGCGCCGGTGCGCCTGGATTCAGCCTTCCGCACGTACAACCGCGAGCGCCGCTTCGAACGCGGCCAGCGGCTCGGGCCGCGCGAGCTGGTAGCCCTGCGCGAAATCGATGCCGAGCTGCGTCAGGCGCTCGAGCGCTTCGGCACTCTCGACGCGTTCGGCGATCGTCGCGATGCCGAGTGCGCCGGCCACCTTGCTGATCGCCTCGACCATGCTGCGGTCGACCGGATCGTTGGTCAGGCTCCCGACGAACTGGCCGTCGATCTTCAGGAAGTCGACCGGCAGCTTCTTCAGGTAATGGAACGAAGACAGGCCGGTGCCGAAATCGTCGAGCGCGATGCGGCAGCCGCGCTTGCGCACTTCCTGCACGAAATAGGCGATCTGCGACAGGCCGGTGATGATCGCCGACTCGGTGATCTCGAAGCAGATGTGCTCGCCGATCACCGGATCCTCGACCAGCGTCAGCACGAAGTCGAGGAAATTCCGCTCGCAGATCGACGTGCCCGACAGGTTGATCGACAACAGCGGTACTTCGAGCGCGGCCGCGACGTACTGCCTGAGGCGCGTCACGGCGGCCTCGAGCACCCAGCGATCGATCGCGCCGATGATGTTGTAGCGCTCGGCCGCGGGAATGAACTCACCGGGCAGCACCAGGTCGCCGTCATGGTCGCGCAGCCGCACCAGCAGTTCGTGGAACGGCGGTAGCCGCGGCGAGTCATGCCGCGTCGCGACGATCGGCTGCGTGTAGAGCTCGAGCCGGCCCTCATCGACGGCGCGGGTGACGCGGCTGACCCAGTACATCTCGCGGTGCCGCCCCGACACCTCGCTCGAATCGTAGACGTGCACGCGGTTGCGGCCGGCATCCTTGGCCGCGTAGCAGGCGATGTCGGCGGCGCTCAGGATGCTCGCGACGCTCTCGCTGTCGGGCGTGATCGGCACGACGCCGATGCTGGCGCCGATCGTGGCGGTGTGATGTTCCCAGCTGAAGCGGTAGTCGCGCACCGCCTGGCGGATCTGGTCGGCGATGCGCGTCGCCTGCTCGGTGGTGCAGCTCTGCAGCAGGATGCCGAACTCGTCGCCGCCGAGCCGCGCGATCACATCCGCCGAGCGCACCTGCTGCTGCAGCAGCGCGGTGACGTCGCGCAGCAGCCGGTCGCCGGCCGGATGGCCGCAGGTGTCGTTGACGACCTTGAACTGGTCGAGGTCGACGTACAGCAGCGCGTGCGTGCCCTCGCCGTTGCGCGCGCCCTGCACCGCCGCCTGCAGGCGGCTGTCGAATTCGCGGCGGTTGATCAGGCCGGTGAGCGCATCGTGGCTGGCCTGGTACGAGAGCGCGCGCTTCAGGCGCCGTTCCTTGGTGACGTCGCGGAACACGACCACCGCGCCGACGGTGCGGCCGTTGCGATCACGGATCGGCGCGGCCGAATCCTGGATCGCGATCTCCTGGCCGAGCCGGTTGATCAGCACGCTGTGCTCGCCGAAATTGACGACCTTGTCCTCGCGCAGGCAGCGCAGCAGCGGATTCTCGATCTCCTCGTGCGAGCGCTCGTCGCGCAGCCGCAGCACTTCCATGATCGTCGCGCCGCGCGCCTCGGCGCCGCGC
>JAFEDW010000352.1 GCA_018241455.1 Pseudomonadota bacterium
GGAAGGCCGGATCCCAGGCCACGCATGAGCCCGGCGATGCATTGGCCGCTGTCACGCAGCCACTGCCGCCGTAAGGGACACCGTCCGGAGTTGTCGTACCGTAGAAGTTCACCGTCGGCTCCGACAGCGCGGACTTGGTCAGCTCGAGCGACAGCAGGTCATAGATGTTGCGGTCGTAGCTGCGGCCGTAGCCGCCGAACACGACATGCCGTTGATCGCCGTTGATGTCGAATGACAAGCCCAGGCGCGGCTGGAACTGGTCCTTCGGCGAACTGCGGTTGTGGCCATTGCCGATGTAGTCACCGATGTTGATGCCGCCCAGCGCCAGCGCCTGCGCGTAGGTCACGCTGTTGTCGGTGGCCGAATACGGGCCATAGATCGAATCCACGATCGGCTGCGGCAGCGCGAAGTTCTCCCACGACGGCACCTGCTCGTAGTCCCAGCGGACGCCGATGTTGGCCGTCCAGTGCTGGTCGATCTTCCAGTCGTCCTGGATGAAGATGCCGTACTGCTTGTCACTGGACGTGGCGATGTTGCTCTTGCCGGGATTCTGCAGCGTGAAGGTCGCGCTGTAGGGCTGCGCCGACGTACCGCTGGGATCGACGATGTAGTTGAACTGCATGCCCTGGCCGGCGTCCTGGTATTTCAGGTCAATGCCGCTGTACTTGATGCCGGCTTTCACGGTGTGATCGCCCGCCCAATGCAGGTTGTTCAACGTGAAGACTTCTTCAAAGGTCGTGCCCTTCTGCGAGTTCGCGAACTGGGCCCACGCCGTGCCGCCATTGGTCGCGATCAGCTGCTGTGTACCCGTGCCGACCAGATAGTTGTAGACGTACTGCGGATTGGTCGACGATGAATCAGGTTGAGAAGTCGCATCCTGATAGGCGATCGTGGCCTCGTTCAGCCAATCATCGCCGAAGTGCTGCCAGCGCACCGTGATGCGGTTGTTCTTGTTCTCAAAGCGCGTGGCTGCTGAGGCAGCAGTCTGACCCGACGCGCCCGCAAGCTGTTTCTCGTCGCGGTACAGGTTCCACAATTCGAAACGGTCGGAGCTGCTCGGCTCGTAGTCGAGCTTGCCGAAGAACAGGTTCTCGGTGAATGGGTTCGTCGTCGGGCCGAATTCGGCGCCGACGCCGGCCGGCAGCAGCGCAGCCGCCTGCGCCGAGGTAAGTCCAGACTGCGAGGATGGGAACACCACGTTCGGAAGCGACAAGGACTTGCGTTCGAATGCCGCGAAATAATGCAGCTTGTCCATGATGATCGGGCCGCCCGCGGACACGCCCCACTCATAAGTCTTGGCGTCCGCCTTCGGATTGCCCGCGGTCGTCGCCGCGAGCTCCGCCGGCGTATCAGCACGCAGGCCGTTATCGGTGTAGGTGACAAAGGAGTCGCCTTTGAAGGTGTTCGTTCCCGACTTCGTCTGGGCGGTGATGGCCGCGCTGGCGACCTGGTCGTACTCGGCCTTGTAGTTCGAGTTGATGACCTTGTATTCATCGATCGCCGACTGCGGGAATGGATTGCCCGGGTCGCCCTGGTTCGGATTCTTGCCCGCGCCCGACTGGCCCGACAGGCCGCCCTGCACGAAGTCCTTCATGCTGACGCCGCCGATGAACACGTTGACGTTCGTGTTTTCCTGGGCGCCGCCGCGGAACGAAGTATTTCCCTGGCCGTCGACGGTGAATTGTACGCCCGGCACTGAGTCGGCGAATTCGAGGAAGTTGCGCGTGATCGCCGGAACCGTGTCGATTTCGCGCGCCGAGACGATCGAGCCGACTTCAGAGGTGCGGGTCTCGATCAGGCGCTTGCCACTGATGACCACTTCCTCGATAGCTTGCGCCAAGTCCAGCTGCGAGGTGGTGGCGACCGAGAGCCGCACATCGACCGACTTGCTGCCGTTCGTAATGGTGTAGAGGCCCGGCGGCATGCCGACGAGGATGTACGAACCATCGGCGCGCGCCGTCGTCTTGCGCGTGATGCCGGTTTCCTTGTTCTGCGCGACCACCTCGGTGTTCGGCGTTGCGTTGCCCTGCAGCGTTGCATCGGCGGATTGCGCCCAGACGATGCTCGGTGCACCGATGGCGGCTGCCACCGCCGCGGCCACCGACAGGTGCGCCATCGACACGTGCGACCGGAACACCCGGTTTTCGATACGGACTCGCTTCTTGCTCATTGAACCCCCCGGTAAGTACAACTATCCCGCGACCG
>JAFEDW010000353.1 GCA_018241455.1 Pseudomonadota bacterium
CGACCGCCTGGCCGACGCGGCGCACGTGCACCCGGACTACAACACGGCACTCGAGCGGCAGGCGACGCTCGACGAGATCGCCGCGGCCCGCAAGGTGTTCGAACAACGACGCTAGGTGGACAGGCCCTAGGGCCGTTTGTACACCACGCCGCCCTTCATGACGAAGAGGCTGTGTTCGACGGCCTGGATGTCGGCGAGCGGGTTGCCGCGCACCGCGACGATGTCCGCCTGCTTGCCCGGTTGCAGCGTACCGATGCTGTCCGACAGTCCCAGCAACTCGGCTCCGCCGGCGGTGCCCGCGAGCAGGGCATCGGCCGCCGGCATGCCGTAACGGTTCATCAGCGTGAATTCGTGCGCATTGCGGCCGTGTGGATCCACCGCTGCATCGGTGCCCATCGCGATCGGCACGCCGATCCGCACGGCGTTGCCGAACATGATCCGCGCCTGCGCGGCTGCCGCGCGCGCCTTGGGCACGATGGCCGGCGGCAGCGAGTCGAGCTTCGCGCCGACCGCTTCCTGCGCGGACAGCGTCGGTACGAGGAACACGTGGTGCTTCTTCATCTCGAGCAGCGTGTCTTCCTTGATGAAGGTGCCATGCTCGATCGAATCGACGCCGGCCAGGATCGCCATCCTGGCCGCCTTGTCGCCGTGGCAGTGGGCCGCGACCTTGCGTTTCCACATGTGCGCCTCGGCCACGATCGCGTTCATTTCCTCCTGCGTGAGTTCGGGTTCATCCACTGAATCGGCCAGTGACAACACCCCGCCGGAGGGCATGAACTTGATGACATCGGCGCCGTACTTGAGTTGGTAGCGCACCGCCGCGCGGCACTCTTCCGCGCCATTGCACACCCCCTGCATGGGTCCCGCCGAGGCGATGAGCTGCGGTGGCACGGGATCCTGGTCGGCATGGCCGCCGGTGGCGCCGATGGCGTAATTGGCAATCAGCATGCGCGGCCCGGGAATGACGCCGGCGTTGATGGCGTTGCGCAGGCCGAGCGAGATGTGATCGGTTGAACCGACATCGCGCACCGTCGTGATGCCCGCTTCGAGCGTGATCTTCGCGTAGTGCGCGCCGTACAAGGCCTTCTCGGCCGGGAAGCGCATCTTGTCCTGGTACCAATCCCGGTACCAGTTCTCGCTCGACTCATCGGAAAGGTGCACGTGCGCGTCGATGAATCCCGGCAGCAGCGTGGCATCGCCCAGGTCGATGACCTCGGCGCCCGCCGGCACGGGCACATCACCGCCGACGGACTGGATCTTGTCGCCCACGACGACGATCGCGCCCGGCTCACGGAGCTTGCCGGACACCGCGTCGAACAAGCGCGCTGCCTTGATCACGACGGCGTGCGGGGCATCGGCGGCCGCGTAACTCGCCTGCATGACCGCAAAGGCCAGCACGCCGATCGCAACGCGCAGCGCGCGCAGCGGCCCATTGAAATAATTGCACGACATCATGGCGACACCTCCGGAATTGACCGACAAGTACATGACATGGGGCTAGCCCGTGGCGGCGAGTTCCCCGCGATACGCGGCCAGGCAATGCGCCAGCCCATCGACGATTTCGTCGATGTCGGCGCGCGTGGCGATCAGCGGCGGCGACACCATGATCCAGTCGCCAAAGCGCCCGGCATGCGTGCGGCGGCCATAGATGAGCAATCCGCGGTCGCGTGCGATCGCCTGGATGCGCCCGACGACATCGAGTTCGCGCGGCAGCATGCGCGCGCTGGCGCGGTCGGCAACGATCTCGATCGCGTTGAGCAGGCCGAGCCCGCGCACGTCGCCGATGAGCGGATCGTGCTGCTGCAGTCCCTTGAGCTTCGCGCGCAGGTATTCGCCACTGCTGGCGGCATTGTCGATGAGCTTCTCGTCGAGCGTCACGTCGAGCACGGCCAGGCCCACGGCGCAGGCCAATGGATGTGCCTTGTGCGTGTGGCCGACATGGAAGCCGCCCGCGGCGGCGACCGCGTCGACCAGCTTTGCGGGCGCCAGGAACGCAGCGAGCGGAGCGTAGCCGCCCCCTAAACCCTTGGCGAGGATCACGAGGTCGGGTCGCGCGGCGGGCCAGCGGTGCGCGGCGAGGAAGGTGCCGGTGCGGCCAGCACCGCTGACGATCTCGTCGTAGACCAGCAGCACGCCGAATTCGTCGCAGATCTCGCGCACGCGACGGTAGTACTCGGGCGGCGCGCTGTCGGCGCCGCCGC
>JAFEDW010000354.1 GCA_018241455.1 Pseudomonadota bacterium
CCGCCCTTGTCGTGCGTGTTCGACAGCATGCCGATCAGCATTCGCCCCGGCAGCGCATAGTAGGTATGCGGACCGAGGTAACCGGTTCGGCGGGCCAGGTCAGTGATCGTGCGCACCAGTTTCGGCTTCGCCGGATCGGAGCCCACGTCGAACACGTAGATGCGGTTGTCGTCGAGTCCCCCGGCCCACAGGTAGCGGCGATCGTCCGTGAAGCCCATGTGGTGAGCTTCGCCGCGGCCGCCGACCGACACGCTGTGCACGACCTTGCCGTAGCTGGGCGAGGCCGGATTCACGTCGATGGTCACGAGCTTGTCGGAGCCGTCGCCCAGTCCTTCGACACCCAGCGTCCAGACATGGATGAAGTCTTCCTGGCCCTTGATCAGGTTGGTGATATACGGCGAATTGCAGGTCTCGTCGGCCGGCACCGGTACGCACGGCAGCAGCATTCCCGACAGCGCGGCCAACAAGGCCAGCGCCCCACCCTGGTAGTGTCTACGCATGCTCCTTCACTCCTTGCGATGCGCCGCCCGTGGCGCGTGGCTACAATCGGCTCGAAGGGCGCCCGCGTCGATGGCGCGGGCCTGACATGTGCCTGACTTGTTGCTGACACGGCCTGCAATTGCCATGACTGCGCGCTTCCGCTTCGACGGTTGGCTGCTCGATGTGCGCAGCGGTGAGCTCGCCAGCGGCGACACGCGCCTGCGGCTTCAGGATCATGCGCTGCAGGTGCTGCAGGCGCTGCTCGAGCGACCCGGCGAGGTGGTGACGCGGGAGCAGCTGATCGCGCGCCTATGGCCCGACGTCGTCGTCGACTTTGAAGCCGGCCTGAACGCGGCGGTCCGGCGGTTGCGGCTCGCGCTCGGCGACGACGCGGAACGGCCGCGTTACATCGAAACGCTGCCCCGGCGAGGCTACCGCTTCATCGCCGCACTCGAACCAGAGCCCGAGGACGCGCCGAACCCACCGACGGCGACCCGACGCGCAACCGGCGCGCCCCGCCGCTGGTTCGCAGCGGCCTTGCTGGGCAGCGCGCTGCTGTTGTTCGCGGCGGCGGCGTTCGTACACTGGCAGCACGGTCCCGCGCGGCTGGCAGCCAGCGGCAAATCGATCGCCGTACTGCCGTTCACCGATCTCAGCGGCGCCGCGAAACAAGACGATTTCGCGGATGGGACCGCAGAGGAAATCCTCGACCTGTTGTCGCAGGTTCCGGGCCTGCGGGTCATCGGCCGCACCTCGTCGTTTGCGTTCCGCGGCCACGAAGCCGACCTGCGCGAGATTGGCGAGCGGCTCGGCGTCGCCTACATCGTCGAAGGCACGATCCGCCACATCGGCGGCCACTTGCGCCTGAGCGCCGAGCTGATCGACGCGCGCAACGGCGTGCGCCTGTGGTCCGAAGTATATGACCGCGACTTTGGCGACATCCTGCGCCTGCAGGTGCAGATCGCCAGCTCGATCGCGCGTGCGTTGCAGCTGGCGCTGAGCGACGATGCGATACGCGCGGCGAACCGGGGTTCAAACATCGAGGCCTACACCCTTTACCTGCGCGGCCGCGCGGCGATCGACCGCGGCGACAGCGGCAACGGCGAAGCCAAGACCGATTTCGCGCAGGCGCTGGCCGTCGATCCGGGCTTCCTCAAGGCTGCCGAGGCGCTGGTGCTCGCGCACCTCGAGGACATCGGAGGCAAGTTGGAGCCGGCGGACGTCGCCTGGCCCGCAGCGGTGCGCGACGCGCAGCTCGCGTTGCGCCTGGACCCGGACTCGGGGCTGACGCATGCCGTGCTCGGCCTCGAACGCGCCACCTATGAATACGACTGGACGGGCGCCGAGCAAGAACTGCGGCGGGTGCTCGCAACGCAGCCGCGCGATCCGGATGTACTGTACATCGGTGCCTGGCTGGCTTTCGACCTCGGCCGCCACGCCGAGTCGATCCGCCTGCAGGATGCCGCACTGGCGCTCGATCCGCTGAACCCGGACTCCTGGCAGAACAGCGCGTACATCCATTTCCTGGTCGGCGACCTGGACGGCGCCGAGCGCGCGTTCCGTCGCAGCAGCGAGATCAGTGCCAGCTTCACGTCAAATCACCGCATGCTCGGCCGCATCATGCTGCAACGTGGCCAGCCCAAGGCCGCACTGGCCGAGATGCAGGCGGAACCGGCGCCCAGCGCCGATATCGGCCTGGCCTTCGCGTACGACGCGCT
>JAFEDW010000355.1 GCA_018241455.1 Pseudomonadota bacterium
TCGACCGCCTCGAAGTCGATGTTCTCGTCATGCGCGCCCGCGGGCGCCTTGCTGGCTGGCGTGAAGATCGGTTCCGGCAGCGCATCGGCCAGCCGCAGCCGGCGCGGCAGCGCGATGCCGCAGATCGCGCCGCTCCGCTGGTAGTCCTTCCAGCCTGAACCGGAAAGATAACCCCGCACGACAGCCTCGATGGGTAGTGCAGCCAACCGCTTGAAGATCGCCGCACGCCCCTCGAGCAGTGCGAGCTCGGCCGGGTCGCTGATCACTTCCGCCAGCTTCCGCCCGCTGCGGTGGTTGCGGATGATGTGCGCGGTCGCATCGAACCAGAAGTCCGAGATCTGGTGCAGCACGCGGCCCTTGCCGGGAATCGGATCGGGCAGCACGACATCGAAGGCGCTCAACCGGTCGGTCGTGACAATCAGCAGGTGATCGGCGTCGACGGCATACACGTCGCGCACCTTGCCGCGGTGGATCAGCGGCAGCGAACGCAGCGCGGTTTCATGGACGGTGGCGGGTGCGGTGCTCAAGCTCGGGTACCATAGCGGGACATCATGTGGAACGGCAAGCTCATTGGCGCGGCGCTCGGATGGTTCCTGGGCGGCGGCCCGCTCGGCGCGGCCCTCGGGCTGCTGGTCGGCCATCAATTCGACAGCAACGATGAAGCACGCGGCGGGCTCGGCGCCGACAGCGCCGCGCGCGTGCAGGCGCTGTATTTCCCGGCGGTGTTCCGCGTCATGGGGCACGTCGCGAAGGCCGACGGGCGCGTGTCGGAGCAGGAGATCGCGGCGGCGCGCACGGTCATGGCCGCGCTGCGGCTGAATCCGGAACAGGTGCGCCAGGCGATCGGCTATTTCGGCGAAGGCAAGCAGGCGGATTTTTCGATCGAGGCCGCGCTGGCGGAACTGCGTCCGCTGCTGCGTGCCTATCCGCAGCTGGCGCAGTTCTTCATGGAGATCCAGCTGCAGGCGGCGCTCGCCGGCGGCGGACTGTCCGCGGCGCCGCGCGCGCGGCTGGTGCGCGCCGCGAACCTGCTCGGGCTGGGAAGCGATGACTTCATGCGCCTCGAGGCGCTGATGCGCTGGCGCATGCAGGGCGGGGCGGCCGGTGCTCGCGCCGGCGGTGGCGGTGGCGGCTTCGGCCCGGGCGGCAGCGCGGCAGCCGAGGCCGACCGTTTGCGGCAGGCGTATGCGCTGCTCGAGACCACGGCGAATGCGAGCGACGAGCAGGTCGTCAAGGCCTATCGCCGCCAGATGAGCCGCAATCATCCCGACAAGCTGCAGGCCAACGGGCTGCCCGAGTCGATGCTCGAGCGCGCCAAGGAGCGCACGCAGCAGATCCAGGCGGCCTACGAGCTGGTCCGCGCGGCGCGCGGCATGCGTTGAAGCCCCCAGTCACGTAAACTCGGCGCGCATGGGCACCGCCTGGATTGCACCGTCGATCCTCTCCGCTGACTTCGCGCGCCTCGGCGCCGAAGTCGACGCGGTGCTCGCCGCGGGCGCCGACCTGGTGCACTTCGACGTCATGGACAACCACTACGTGCCGAACCTGACCATCGGCCCGCTGGTGTGCGAGGCGCTGCGCAAGCACGGTGTCAAGGCGCCGATCGACGTGCACCTGATGATCGAGCCGGTCGACCGCATCGTTCCGGACTTCGCAAGCGCCGGCGCGACCTACATCAGCTTCCATCCGGAGGCGAGCGCCCATGTCGATCGCACCATCAACCTGATCCGCGAGCACGGTTGCAGGCCGGGACTGGTGTTCAACCCGGCCACGCCGCTCGACTGGCTCGACTACACGCTCGACAAGCTCGACCTGGTGCTGCTGATGTCGGTCAATCCCGGTTTCGGTGGGCAGCAGTTCATTCCCGAGGTGCTACCGAAGATCAGCGCCGTGAGGGAACGCGTGCGCGCCCTGGGGCGCGAGGTGCGCGTGGAAGTGGACGGTGGCATCAAGGCCGACAACATCGCCGCCGCGGCGCGTGCCGGGGCCGACACCTTCGTGGCGGGTTCAGCGATCTTTGGCGCGAAGGACTACGCGGCGACGATCCGTGCGCTGCGGGCCGGCATTGCCAGCGCCAGCGCCTGAGCGTTACTCCTCGTCGTCTTCGTCCTCGTCATCCTCATCGTCTTCATCGAGCTCGGGCACGCTGGCGGCCATTGGCCGCGCGGCAGCCGCCGCGGTCGCGCCCGGTCC
>JAFEDW010000356.1 GCA_018241455.1 Pseudomonadota bacterium
CCTGATTTTCCCGAACGCCGGCGTCATGCTGCAGGGGCGGCTGGGCAACCTCGGCGGCCCGGCGCTCAGCGTCGAGGCGGCCTGCAGCGGCTTCATCTACGCGCTGTCGATGGCCGACAAGTTCATCCGCGCCGGCGAATCGAAGCTCGCGCTGGTCGTCGGTTCCGAGTCGCTGTCCAAGCTGACCAACATGAACGATCGCGGCACCGCGATCCTGTTCGGCGATGGCGCCGGCGCCGTCGTGCTCGGGCCCGCCGACGAGCCCGGCATCCTCTCGACGCACCTGCACGCCGATGGTTCTTACCTCGAGCTGCTGCGCTGCACCGGCGGCGTGTCCGCAGGCTTCCACCCGGAAGGCGATTTCATCAAGATGGCCGGAAGCGAGGTGTTCAAGGTCGCCGTCACGATGCTGGGTCGCGCCGTCGACGAGGCGCTCGAAGCCAACGGACTCGCCAAGGAAGCGCTCAGCTGGCTGGTGCCGCATCAGGCCAATATCCGCATCATCCAGGCGACCGCCAGGAAGCTCGGCCTGCCGATGGAGCGCGTGATCGTCACGGTGGCCGACCACGGCAACACCTCGACCGCCTCGGTGCCGCTGGCGCTCGACGTCGGCGTGCGTGACGGGCGCATCAAGCGCGGCGACCTGCTGTTGCTGGAAGCCTTCGGTGGCGGATTCACGTGGGGATCAGCACTGATCCGCTATTGAGCGCGCGATCTTGCTCTGGGTTCTTCGCCCGGCTTGGTTGAGGCCAGGTTCAACCAAGCGAGTTACGGGGAGCGACTTGAACCTGGCCTCAACCAAGCCGGGCGCACCACAAACGAGATCGCGCGCTCAATGGCGGCGTGCCGGCCGGGGGCCAAAAAAAACGCCGCGAAATTCGCGGCGTTTTTGTTTCCGGCCCGAAGGCCGGAGAAATCAGGCGAAGTAACTTACTTCGACACCGACTTCTTGAACATGCGATCGATCTTCTCGTTCGTCGCATCGACGCCCGACTGGGCAGCCTGGGCAGCGGCCAGCGCCTGGTTCGCCGTGCTCTGCGCAGCGGCAGCAGCCGACGAGGCGGAGGCAGCATCAGCGCTCGCCTTGGCGGCGGCATTCGCATCCGACTTGTCCGCCATGTGAGCGGCCAGATTGGACTGCAGCGTGCCCACCTGAGTCTTGAGCGCGTCGACTTCGGCCTGCAGCGGCTTGAGATCCGTGCAACCAGCCAGAGCGAAAACAGCGGCAGCGGCAGCCAGCTTCACAATATTTGCCTTATTCATTGATAAAATCCCCATAGATTTCGTGTGAATTCACGCGTGTCAGTACATACCGCGCCACGCCTGCACAACATCGCTGTCGCGGGAGATCTGCGGAGCCGCAACTTGACCAAATCCGGCGACGGATTGCAAGCATAACTACGCATCTGTCGTCATCGCGCGACAGGTTTTACAGACATTTAACGTGCCTGCGGCGCCCCGGAGCGGATCTTGCGCGGGAGCCACACCTGTATATAATCACAGGCATGTCAGATCTCACTCCGCGACAGTCCCAGGTGCTCCACCTGATCCGCACCGCGCTGGTCTCGACCGGCATGCCGCCCACGCGCGCCGAGATCGCCGAACAGCTCGGGTTCCGCTCGCCCAATGCTGCCGAAGAGCACCTGCGGGCATTGGCGCGCAAGGGCTGCGTCGAGCTCGTGCCGGGCTCGTCGCGCGGCATCCGCCTCAAGGACACGCTGCGCGAGCAGCTCGGCCTGCCGCTCGTCGGGCGGGTCGCCGCCGGGCGGCCGATCCTCGCCGAAGAGCACATCGTCGATCACCTCAACGTCGATCCTGCGTTGTTCCAGCCGCGGCCGCACTACCTGCTCAAGGTGGTGGGCATGAGCATGAAAGACGCCGGCATCCTCGACGGCGACCTGGTCGCGGTGCACCGCACCAGCGAGGTGCGCAATCGCCAGATCATCGTTGCGCGGCTTGAAAACGAGGTCACCGTCAAGCGCTACAAGCAGCAGGGGTCGGTGGTCTGGCTGCTGCCTGAAAACAGCGACTTCGAGCCCATCCGCGTCGACCTGCAGCGGCAGCCGATGCTGATCGAAGGCGTGGTCGTCGGGGTGTTGAGGCGCGGCAGCCAGTAGCGGCGCTGGCGTGCGCAGCCCCCAGGGCCTAGTGCGCGGAGCGAGAGGCTTTCGCCTTGCGGCGCGG
>JAFEDW010000357.1 GCA_018241455.1 Pseudomonadota bacterium
GTCAATGTATCGTCGAACGGAACATTCACCTACACGCCGCCGACTACCGGATCGTGCGCCGGCTCATTCGCCTTCACGCTGAATGGCCTGGCGACCGTGTACACGGCCACGATATCGGACTGCGCCGCTTCCACGAGCTGCGCCGGGAATGCGCCGGTCGCCGGCAACGGCTCGTTCACGAGCAGCGTCGCGAGCCGGCTCGAACAGTCGCCCCCGGGCGTTCTGAGCCTGGTGACCAACAGCAGCGGCTACACGCTGACGGCCGTGCCGTCGGCCACCGCCGGCACTTGCGCCAGCGTGACGGTCAATCCGGACGGGTCGTTCGTCGCGACGCCCTCGGCCAGCACGCCGGCTTCGTGCACTTTCAACTACAACGTCTCGACGACGACCAAGCAGGTCAGCGCTGCGGACGGCACCGTGACCGTGAACTTCCCGACCGCCACCGGTCTCGTCGTCAACATCAAGGACGCGCTGAACGGCGTCGCGGTGACCGACTACCGCTGGATCATCGAAGAGGACCGCACGTTCTGGATCGATCCGGCCTGCCAGGTTAATTCCGCCGATCCGAAAGTGCGGCCGAGCACCTGTCCGCCGCTGCCGGTGGAGAGCCTCGGCTACAATTTCCACACCGCCAGCATGCCGGTCGTGGCGCAGGGCTGCGTCGGTGCGACTTCTTGCGAAGCCGGCCAGACTTCGGGCGGCCAGAACGTCAAGTGCGACCTCGGCAACGGCGGTTGCGAGCCCGGCGCGTCCAAGCCCGAGCTCTCGCCGTCGTCGGTTTACCTCGATCCGACCAAGCGCTACTTCATCTCGATCCTGCCGGGCGACGGCGTGAATCCGACCATCGGCGGCGCGGGCGGCGCGATGCAGGTCGATCCGAATTGCGATGCGACCACCACCACTTGCGCGATGCGCAAGTTCGACATCGCAAAGGATTGCGGCGCCTTCGATCCGACGCAGGATGCCTGGGCACCGGGCGGCCCGAACTCGCTGTGCGGCCACGAAATGGGTGGCGCGCAGATTGCTCCGGGGCAGACCACGGTCACCGTGAACCTGCAGGAAATTCCGCTGCCGCCGGCGAAGCTGTCGGCCTTCGTGTTCGAGGATGACAACCCGCTCAACGGCGAGAACGACGCCGGCGGCGGCGTCGACGTGCTCGCGCCGAACGAGCCGGGCCTCGGCGGCTTCGAGATCAAGCTGTTCGACCAGGCCGGCGGCCTCGGTGACAACACCGGCCAGCCCACCTACGACGAATTCAACCAGCCGCTCAGCAACTCACTGGCCGGTTATATCGATCCGATGACCGGCATGGACGCCTGCCCGATCACCGCACGCAAAGACCGCCTGGTCGGCATGATCCCGACTTGCCCGACATTCGAGTCGGATGGCAAGACGTATTCGCCGCTGGCGGGTCAGGTGGTCATCGATAACCTCTACGCCGGCCTGTACGAAGTGCAGGCCTACCCGGGCGCCGATCGCATCGCCCGCGGCGAGAACTGGCTGCAGACCAACACGCTCGACGGCGGCGCGCCGCACGAGGTGTTCCTCAAGCCGAACGAGCCGGGCTACTTCCAGGAGTTCGGTCCCGGCAACTTCCACGTCACGATCGGCTTCGCGAATCCGGCCATCATCAACGCCCGCAAGGCCGGCTATTGCGCCAGCGCGATCAACAATCTCGGCGCCTGCAACCACACGCTGACCGTTCATGTGACCAACAACCACATGAGCCGCGCGCCGGATGAACGCACCTACAGCAGCGGTACGTACGATCACTACAGCTTCACGACCTGTTACGTGTCGGTGGGCCCGGCGGACGCCGAGGACTTTGCCTTCGGCACCTGCGATTCCAACGGCACCGTGACGCTGACCGGCATGCCCGCCGGCACCTTCAAGATCGCAGTGTTCGACCAGTGGAACGACATCATGCTCGACGGCCTCGTCGGCACGGTGACGGTCGACCAGGCCAAGCCCGCGACCGACATCGAATTCCCGGTCACGCAGTGGCGTACCGACCTGTCGACGCACACCTTCGTCGATACCAACGCCAACGGCCTGCCGGACGACGGCGAGCCGGGCCTGGCGCTGGTCAACACGAACATTCGCTACCGCGACGGCAGCTTCGGCTTCTTCAACAACACCGATCTCGGCGGCGACGCCGGGTTCAATGAAGTGTTCCCGTTCA
>JAFEDW010000358.1 GCA_018241455.1 Pseudomonadota bacterium
ACACGCCTGTGAGGAGACCTGCGCGATGGAGATTGCGCGCCATCCCGCTGCCCATCGCACCGAGACCGATGAAACCCGTACGCATGATGGATCCGCTCCTTCGACCCTGGCGCAATTTAGCAGGGTTGGGTGCGGGGATCCCGATGGAAATGTCGCCGGTGGTCGTTGCGGACCCTTGAAGCGCGCCGGAACGAGGCGGGGATCAGCTGGCGGGATTCCCGCAGGCGCGTTCCATCTCGAGGCGAGCGTTCAATCGCGCCTGGTCGAGCTCGGAATCGGAGAGGTATTCGCGCTCGCCGTCCTTGTTCATGCGATACAGCCGGCGCGCGTCGATCGACTGCTGGTATTTCTCCTTGGCCGCCTTGCACTGGTCGGCACGGCTCGCCGCGACGTCCTTCTGCACGGCGGCGCGCGAGGCCTCGGCGCTCAGCCGCGCATTGGCGGCCGCATCGGTGGCAGGCGCCGGTGTGGCGGCAGTGGCGGGCGGCGCGGCCGGTGCGCTGCTGGAGGGAGCCTGCGGGTTGGTGCTGCCGACGAAGGTCGCGCCCGGGCTGGGCCGGTCGCTGCAGTCATGTCCCTGGTTATTGCAGTAGATGTCGCCCGCGCGCACGGCGCCGCTGGCGAGCGCGCCCAGGGCCAATACGGACAAGAGCATCACATAACGCATCGTGGCCTCCCTCAAGGGAGCCACAAGAGTATCAGCGCTGCGCCGGCGCACAAGCCGGCGGGCACGGTCCAACGGTGAGGCGTATCACAAAAATAAGGGCCCCGGCAGCCGTGCGGGCCTGCCGGGGCCTGGTGGAGCCGTGGGGCGCGCCAGGGGGCTGCTATTCGATGCGCTCGCCGTGCAGCGCGATGTCGAGGCCCTCGCGCTCGTCGTCGACGCTGACGCGCAGTCCGATGGTCAGGTCGATGAGCTTGAGGATGATCAGGCTCATGACGAAGCTCCAGGCCAGCGTGGCGGCCACGCCCTTGGCCTGCAGCAGCACGCTGCCGTGCGCGCCGCTGATCTCGGTGCTGACCAGCGCGCCGGTGAGCAGCGCGCCGGCGATGCCGCCGATGCAGTGCACGCCGAAGGCATCGAGCGAATCGTCGTAGCCCATGACCTTCTTCAGCGAGGTCGAGGAGAAGAAGCAGATCACGCCGGCCGCGAGGCCGATGATCACCGAGCCACCGGGCCCGACGAAGCCGGAGGCCGGAGTGATCGCCACCAGTCCCGCCACCGCGCCGGAGGCGATGCCGAGCACGCTCGGTTTCCCCTTGGTGGCCCACTCGGTGAACATCCACGCGAGCGCGGCCGCGGCGGTGGCGATGTGCGTGACGGCGAAGGCCATGCCGGCGCGACCATCCGAGGCCACCGCCGAGCCGGCGTTGAAGCCGAACCAGCCGAACCACAGGAGCGATGCGCCGATCACGGTCAGCGTCAGGTTGTGCGGCATCATCGATTCCCGGCCGTAGCCCTGGCGCTTGCCGAGCATCAGCGCGGTGGCGAGTCCGGCGATACCGGCGTTGATGTGCACCACGGTGCCACCGGCGAAATCGAGCTGCGTGGCGGCGAGCCAGCCCGAAGGTTCCCACATCCAGTGAGCGACCGGGCAGTACACGACGATCAGCCACAGCCCCATGAACCACAGCATCGCCGAGAACTTCATGCGCTCGGCGAAGGAGCCGCAGATCAGCGCCGGCGTGATGATCGCGAAGGTGGCCTGGAACAGCACGTAGACCGATTCCGGAATCGTCTGCGCCAGGTGCGAGACGCTGAGCTTCGAGGCGTCGTGCATGTAGACCATGCCATTGAGGAAGAAGCGGTCGAAGCCGCCGAGGTAAGGTGTTGAGCCGGGCGTGAACGCGAGCGAATAGCCGACCGCCCACCACAGGATCGTCACCACGCAGGTGATCGCGAAGCTCTGCATCAACGTCGAGAGGATGTTCTTCTTGCGCACCATGCCGCCGTAGAACAGCGCCAGGCCCGGGATCGTCATCAGCAGCACGAGTGCGGTGGAGGTGAGCATCCACGCCGTATCGCCCGAACTGATCTTGTCGAAGGTGGTCAGGAACGGCGCGGTGGGCGCGGCCGCGGGCGCCGGTGCTGCGGCGGGTGCGGCAGCAGCCGAGGCGTCTGGCGCTGCAGCGGGTGCGGCAGCGGGCGCTGCCGCTGCAGGCGCCGTGGCGGCGGGCGCG
>JAFEDW010000359.1 GCA_018241455.1 Pseudomonadota bacterium
CGCTTGCGGCATGCCGCTGTGGATCTACGTACTCACGATGGTGATCCCGGCCCGCGGCATGGTGTTGATCCGCGCCTACGCCGAGCATCGCGCGCGGCCGGCGGTGCGGCAGCGAATCGCGATCGTCGAGAAATCGTGGTTGCTGGGTCCGCTGTTCCTGTTCAACAACCTGCACTCGCTCCACCACGAGAAGCCCGGCCTGCCCTGGTACCAGTACAACGCGCGTTACCGGCGCGAGCGCGAGCGCCTGATCGCCGAGAATGGCGGATTGCTGTACGTGACCTACTTCGATGTCGCGCGCCGCTACCTGTTCCGGCCGCACGATGTGCTGCTGCATCCCACCGGGCGGGTGCCGGAGAACTAGTTGCGACCCCGCCTGCGTAACGCGAACCTCAAGCAGGCAGTGCGTAGCCGGCGTCTTTCGCTTCGCGGTCCCAGTCCAGGTAAATCGAATATTCGGCGGCGCTGACGTGCGCGAAGCCGGCAAGCTGCAGCAGCTCGCGGCAGGAGTCGAACCAGGGCTGCGCGGCCGCCGCAAGGAAAGCGGCGCGCAGCGCGGCGATCATCGCGGCGTCGGCGCCGGCGGTTGCGACGAAGGTGGGAATCGGCGTGAGCTCGGTGCTGGCCAGCGTGCGCACGCCGCGGGTCGCCTCGGGCTCCGCGTGCTCGAGCAGCAGGTGCCAGTAGGAATCAAGGGGGCCGATGTCGATCCGGCCGCTGCTCACCGCATCCAGCACGCCGCGCGCTGCGATCAGGTTGCCGGTCATCGACGTGTACAGCGACGGTCGGTCGGGGCGGCGGTAGCGCAGCAGGTGATGGCGGAAGGCATTGAAGCCCGACTGGGAATGCTCGACCGTGTAGCCGGCGCGCGCACCAAAACTGTCTTCGAGGCGCTCATAGGGCGCATCGCGCCGCACGATCAGGTTGGTGCGATAGACCGGCCGTCCGCCGGCCCACGGCGCCAGGGGTATCGGCGCCGCGATCGGCACCACGGGCGCAAGCCGCAGCGCCACCGGATAGCCGCACATGAACACGGCGCCCAGGTCCGTCCGGCGCCACAGCCCCTCGAGCGGGAGCGGTGCGGGATAGGACAGAAATTCGAGCGGCACGCCCGCATCGGCCGACACGTGCCCGAGCAGCATCCGCCAGCCGGCTTCCACGGCGGGGGTGACCGCATACATGCGCCCGCTGGTGATCCACGCGCTCACGCGCGCGTGATTTCTGCGCTGCGGCGCGCCACGTAGGCTGCGATGGCTTCCTTCACGGCCGGGTCGAGCGGCGGCGGCACATGCGCCGCGAGCAGTTTCTTCCACAGCTCCGAGGCGCGCTGCGTTGCGTTGTGCGAACCGGCGTCGGTCCAGTTCTCGAAATTCGACCAATCGGAGAGCAGTGGCCGATAGAAGGCCTTCTCGTAGCGCGCCAGCGTGTGCGCGGAACCGAAGAAATGCCCGCCCGCGGGCACCTCCTCGATCGCGGTGACGGCGAGATCGTCGTCATCGAAACTGACCGGCTGCAGGATGGCTTCCCAGTTCCGCAGCATCTCGGCATCGACGATGATCTTTTCGAGCGAGGCAGTCAGCCCGCCCTCGAGCCAGCCGGCGGCGTGATTGATCAGGTGGCTGTGGCTCATGATCGCGGCCTGCAACGAGAATCCCGTTTCCCATGTCGACTGCGCATCGACGGCCGGCGAGGCGTTCACCGAGCTGGTACGCACCGGCAGCTTCAATCGCCGGCCGATTTGCGCACTGGCAATGACCGCGTGCACGTATTCGGGCGTGCCGAAGGCCGGCGAGCCGGTGCGCATGTCGACGTTCGAGGTGAAGCCGCCCATGACGCAGGGCGCGCCAGGCCGCACCATCTGGCAGAGCGCGATGATGCCGAGCGCCTCGGCCGTCTGCTGCACCAGCGCGCCGGCAAGCGTGATCGGCGCCATCGCGCCCATCAGCGTGAACGGCGTGATCACGACGCACTGCCCATGCCGCGCCAGCACCATGATGTTGTCGAGGATCTCGGCATCGACGCGGCGCGGCGAATTGACGTTGGTGACCGACAGCAGCGTTGGCCGTGCCGCGAGATCCTCGATCGAGCAACCGTGCTCGATCGCCGACATCGCCACCGCGTCCTCGGCCTGCATGCCGCCGACGCCACGCGCGCCCCAGACGATATCGGCGCATTCG
>JAFEDW010000035.1 GCA_018241455.1 Pseudomonadota bacterium
GCACCAGCTCGAGGGCGGGCACCGGCACCGCCGGCGCGATCGTGCGCGCGAGCGCCTGCGCCCACGGGCCCGCGGCGTTGACCAGTACGCGCGCGCTGCATTCGCGCTCGCTGCCCTGGTGCGCGTAGCGCACCTGTGCGCCTTGATCGGTCAGCGTCGCGCCGGTGCAGCGCGCCGGCAGCGCCAGCTCGGCGCCGAGCGCCTGCGCCGAGCGCATCACCGCCGCGGTCAGCAGTGCGTCGTCGGTCTGCGCGTCGTGATACCAGTACACGTGCCGCAGCCCGTGCAGGTCGAGTCCATCGAGCGCGGGCCAGTCGCCGCGCGGCACGGTGCCGAAGCGCGCGGTCGCATCGAGCCCGGCAAGCAGCGCATAGAGCGAGAGCCCGATGCGCAGCTGCCAGGACTTTCGCCGGCTGTGGTCGTACAGCGGTATGTAGAACTTCTGCAAATGCACGAGTTCCGGCGCGAGCCGCAACATGAGCGCGCGTTCGCGCAGGCTTTCATGCACGAGCCGCAGCTGGCCGGATTCGAGGTAGCGCAGGCCACCGTGGATCAGCTTGCTCGAGCGGCTCGAGGATCCGGATGCGAGCGCGCTCTGTTCGAGCAGCAGCACGCTGTGCCCGGCCGCCGCCGCGGCCTGCGCCATGCCGGCGCCGTGGATGCCGCCGCCGGCAATGACCACGTCGTAGCGTGCGCTCATGGCGCGGTGCGCTGCGCGCGCAGTGCGTCGGACATGGAGCGGATCGCCATCGTCTCGACATAGTCGGCGCCGCGCTCCGCCAGGGCCAGCGCCAGCGGGAGCGTCGCCACTTCATAGATGACCCAGCGCCACGGGCCCTGCCACAGCCGGCCCGTCGGTGGGAGCTTGCGGTGATCGCAGAACAGGAACTGCGGCTGCAGCGCCTGGTATTTCAGCCGGCTGTGGTCATCGGCGCTGTCGAGCACCCAGCCGATCGGCGCATCGCCGAGGCTGCGGGCGCGATGGATGGCGGCGAGGTCGAACGAGATCACGACGCACTGCGCGCGCCACGGCCTGATGACCTCGAGCACCTGCGAGACGACATGGTCGTGCCCGAACTGCGCCAGGCTCGCGCGCTTGATCTCGACGAACAGCGTGATCTCGGGCCGGCCGGCGAGCAGCTGCAGCACATCGCGCAACAACGGCAGCCGCGTGCCGGCAAACTGCGCGCCAAACCGCTGCGTTTCCGCGGCCTCGATCGTGGCGAGTTCGCTGGCGTCGTGATCGAACACGCTGCCCGGCAGGCCGGTGGTGCGCGCCAGCAGGTGATCGTGGATGACGACCGGCACGCCGTCGCGGCTCAGCTGCACGTCCAGTTCGAGGAAGCGCACGCCCAGGCCCAGCGCCGAGGTGAAGGCCGGCAGCGTGTTCTCCGGGAACTCGGCCGCGTTGCCGCGATGTGCCACCAGGTGTATGAGCCGCGCTGCGTTCAAGCTACCTACCGCGCCATGTCGCTGGCCGCAGACCTCGCAGCCACTGCCGGGTGCGCGGCGGCTGTGCGAGCATGGCACGGCGCCGCGGCGGTTCCCGGATCCGGCGCAAAGTATAACGGGGTACGCGCTGCTGGCGACGTCCTGACTGGTCTTCAGGAAGCCGCGGGTTCCGGCACCGCGGCGCGCTTCTCGACGAACTGGATGATCGGCTCACTGCCGGTGCAGGCGATTTCGCCATCGACCTGCGCGCCGAGCGCGATGGCGATGCGTTTCGCGGTGACGCGGCCGCGCAGCCGCGCGCTCGCGCCGATCTCGAGCTTGTCCGTGATGGCGATGTCGCCGATCACCGTGCCGGCGATCACCGCGCAGTTGGCCGTGAGGTCGCCTTCCCAGCGCGCGCCGCTGGAAATCGCGACTTCGCCGCCGATGCGGCCGTTGCCCTGCACGGCGCCGTTCACGAGCAGCGCGCCCTGGGTGCTGATGTCGCCCGCAAGGCTCGTGTGCTGCGCGATCAACGTGGGCGTCGAGCCCAGGCGATCGAGCAGCCGGCGGCGTGGCATGTCAGTCATGCTGTTACAATATCCGACCTTACCGTGGAGAAAAGAATGCGCAAGTCTCAGATTGGGGTGATCGCCCTGCTGACGGCGGTCACAATCGCGCTGGCGGGCTGCAGCCATGTGGGCGAGGACTGGAAAGCCGCACAGGCCGCCGACACCACCGAGGCCTACCAGGATTTCCTGCGCCAGCACCCGGACAGCGAATACGGGGTGCCCGCCCAGGAGCGCATCAAGCAGCTCGCCGAGGACCGCGACTGGCAGGCCGCATCCAAGGCCGACACGCTCGACGCCTACCAGCAGTTCGTGGCGACGCATGCCGACGGCAAGTGGGCACAGGAGGCGCGCGTGCGCATCGAGAATTTCCAGCTCGGCGCCAGCGGCCAGGCGCCATCGCCCGGCGCCACCAACGCGACGCCCGCGGGGGCGATGCCGACCGTGACCGCGCCGATGGTCACGCCGCCGGTGAGCGCGGCCCCGGCCGCGAGCAATGCCAAGCCGGCGATCAAGACGGCCGCCACCGCCAAACCCGCGGCCACCGCCAAGCCCGCGGCCACCGCCAGGTCGAGTGGTGGCACGCACTACGCGCAGCTGGGCGCGTTCGCGTCGAAGGCCAGCGCGCAGGCCGGCTGGCACAAGCTCAGCGGAAAACATGCCGCGCTGAAATCGCTGCAGCCGCACTACGCGACCGGCAGCTCGCACGGCAAGACGGTCGTGCGGTTGCAGGTGGGATTACCCTCATCGGAGCGGGTGCATGAGCTGTGCGCGGCGCTGAAGAAGCAGTCGCAGGCCTGCATTCCCGTCAACTGATGCGGACCGGCGTTGGGTTTGGTGTCCTTGCGCTGCTCGGCTCGGCACTGTCCGGTGCCACGCAACCCGTGGCCGTGCGGCCCGCTGCCGCCGCGGCCACGACGGCCGTGAGTTTCGCCGCCACCGGCCAGTCGATCCAGACGCGCACGCTCGCCAACGGCTTGCAGGTGATCGTCTGGCCCGACCACAACATCCCCAGCGTCGCGCTGTTCAACTGGGTGCACGTCGGCAGCCGCAACGAGGGCACCGGCACGACCGGACTCGCGCATTTCTTCGAACACATGATGTTCAATGGCACGACCACCCACGCGCGCGGCGAGTTCGACCGGCTGATCGAATCGAACGGCGGCAGCAACAACGCCTTCACGTCGCAGGATGTCACCGTGTACCAGGACTGGTTCCCGCGCTCGGCGCTCGAGCTGGTGCTGCAGCTCGAGAGCGACCGGCTCGCGAACCTGGCGTTCGCGCCGCAGGTGGTCGAGAAGGAACGCGAGGTCGTCTACTCGGAGCGGCGGCTGCGGGTCGAAGACAGCAATCCCTCGTTCCTGGCCGAGCAGGTGCAGGCGACCGCGTTCGTCGCGCACCCGTATCGCATTCCGACCATCGGCTGGCCCTCTGATATCAAGGCCTGGACGCTCGCCGATCTCCAGAATTTCTACCACACCTGGTACGCGCCGAATCAATGCACGCTGGTGCTGGTGGGCGATGTCGAGCCCGAGCAGGTGTTCGCACTGGTGGAGAAATACTACGGTCCGATTCCCCGCGGGCCCGCGACCGCGGCCGTGCGTACGGTCGAGCCCGAGCAGAGCGGTGAACGCCGGCTGGTCGTCGAGCGCAGCGGGCAGAATCCGCTGGTGCAGGTCGCCTGGCACGCGATATCGGCCGACGATCCACGCGCGCCCGCATTGAACCTGTTGCAGACGATCCTCACCGGGGGCGATGCGGCGCGGCTGCATCGCGCGCTGGTCGAAGAGCGCAAGCTCGCCGTGGCGGTCGACAGCGGCTGGTCGGAGGGTTTCGATCCAAACATCTACTCGATCTACGCAACGCTCCCGGAGGGCGGCTCCAGCGAGGCGTTCGAGCAGGCGCTGAATGCCGAGCTGGCGAAGCTCCTTGCGAGCGGCGTGACGGCCGCGGAACTGTCGCGCGCGAAGCACCAAGTCGCGGCCTCGTTCTGGCGCGGCGTGTCGACCATCGACGGCAAGGCGCGCCTGCTCGGCGAGTACGCGGTGATGCACGGCGACTACCGCAAGCTGTTCACGGCGCCCGACGCCTACGAGCGCGTGACCGCCGCCGATGTGCTGGCGGTGGCGCGCGATGTGTTCAAGCCCGAACACCGCACCGTCGGCGTGCTGTTGCCGCGCGCGGCAACGGCGACGGGCGGCGAGCACTGACACATGAAGGTGGCCATCATGCTTGCAGCGACGATCCTGGCCGGCGGCGTTGGTGGCAGCGGCGGTGCGGGGACTGCCGTGCCGGCGCATGCCACGGTGACACCGGCAGCGCCCGCCGCGAACCATGTCAACGTGAAAGTGCCGGCCAACGAGCGCATCACGCTGCCGAACGGACTGCGGCTGATCCTGGTGCCGCGGCACGACATCCCGCTGGTGGCGTTCAACCTGTTGCTGCGCGGCGGTGCGCTGCTCGACCCGCCGGGGCACGATGGCACCGCGGCGCTGGCCGCCGACCTGCTGACGCACGGCGCCGGCTCACGCGATGCCTTTGCCTTTGCCGACGCGGTGGAGGGCGCGGGGGGCAATCTCGACGCGGCCGCGCGCGCCGAATTCATCCAGGTGCAGGGCCAGTTCCTCGCGCACGACAGCCGGCTGATGCTCGAGCTGCTGGCTGATGCCGTGCTGCGTCCGCGCTTCGATGCCGACGAATTCGACAAGCTGCGCGAGCGCCGCATCGAGGAAATCAAGGCCGCCAGGGATTCCCAGCCGCAGGCGCTGCTCGGCAACTACGGCCGCGCGCTGCTGTTCGCCGGCCACCCGTACGCCGATGCGGTCAGCGGCAGCGAGGCCTCGCTCGCGCGGCTCACGCGTGCCGACGTGACGCGTTTCTACGCGGCGCAGTCCGGCGCCGACCGCGCGATCCTGGTCGTGGCGGGCGATTTCGATCCGGCGCAGGTGCGTCGCGATGTCGGCGCGCTGTTTGGCGCCTGGCCGCGCGCGTCAACGCCGCTCGCGCCATTGCCTGCGCCCGCGCGCGTGCACGGCCGACGCCTGCTGCTGGTCGATTCGCCGGGCTCGGCGCAGACCTACATCTGGATGGCGAATGTCGGCGTGTCGCGCCACTACGACCTGCGGCCGGCGCTGGCCGTCGCGAACCTGGCGCTGGGCGGCAGCTTCGGTTCGCTGCTCAATCGCGAACTGCGCCAGAAGGCCGGGCTCACCTACGACGCGAGTTCACGCTTCACGCGCGGCCTGGTGGCGGGCGAATTCGCGATCAGCACCTTCACGCAGACCGACAAGTCGGCGCAGGCGCTGCAGCTGGCGCTGACGACGCTCGCGGGCTTCAAGCACGACGGCCTCGATGCCGCGGCCATCGACTCGGCGCGCAACTACCTGCTCGGCCAGTATCCGCTCGCGTTCGAAACGCCTTTCGACTGGGCGGTCGCGCTCGGTGACCTCGATTTCTACGACCTGCCGGAGAGCTACATCGGCCAGTTCGGCTCCGCTCTGGTGGCGACCGACGCCGCGTCGATCCGCCAGGTCATCGACGGCGCGTTCCCGTCGCCCGATGATCTCGACATCGTGCTGATCGGCGATGCGGCGAAGATCCGTGCGTCGCTGGAGAAATTCGGACCCATCACGACGATGCCGCTGTCCGCCCCGGAATTCGTCCCGCACTAGCGCTGGCGAGCGCTGTTAGGCAAGCGGCCTAACCTCATGCATAGGAGTCCATTGACCGTGGGCGACCGGTCGGTAATATTCGGCCCATAGGTTCGAGAACGCTGTTCGGTGCCGGGTGCGTGGGCCAAGTCCATCCGGCGGTCGGGTCTTCTCACCGCAAGTCTTTGAATTTAATTGATTATTTTCCGTTCCTGGCGAGTCCGGGAGCGGATGTCCGTGCGCGGCTGCCGCGACGGGCGCTTGCGGCGGAGTGAGTGCATGGGGACGAAGACCGGACACAGCGCGCGACTCAAGCCCCCTGGGAAACAGGGGTTGTACGACCCGCAGTTCGAGCACGAGGCCTGCGGCGTCGGCTTCGTCGTCGACATCAAGGGCCGCAGGTCGCACCGCATCGTGCAGCAGGCGATCCAGGTGCTGGTGAACCTCGACCACCGCGGCGCCTGCGGTTGCGAGAACAACACCGGTGACGGCGCGGGCGTGCTGCTGCAGATGCCGCATCGTTTCCTGGTCGAGGCGGCGAAGAAGGCGCGCATCGCCTTGCCCGAGGCCGGGCAATACGCCTGCGGCCTGGTGTTCCTGCCGCGCAATCCGACCAAGCGGCGCAAGCTCGAGGAGCAGTTCGGCCATATCGTGCAGTCGGTGGGCCTGACGATCCTCGGTTGGCGCACGGTGCCGACCGACAATTCCACGCTCGGCGAGACCGCGCGGCTCAGCGAACCGTTCATGCGCCAGGTGTTCGTCGGCCACGGGAGCGAGGCGATCGACGAGATGCGCTTCGAGCGGCTGCTGTACCGCGTGCGCAAGCGCGCCTACAGCGAGATCCGCACCTCGACGATCGACGGCGCCGAGTACTGGTACGTCGCGAGCCTGTCGTTCAAGACGCTGGTCTACAAGGGCATGCTGATGACCGGGCAGCTGGCCCGCTATTTTCCCGACCTGCACAACCCGCTGCTCGAATCGGCACTGGCGCTGGTGCACTCGCGCTTCAGCACCAACACCTTCCCGAGCTGGGACCGCGCGCACCCGTACCGCTACATCGCGCACAACGGCGAGATCAACACGGTGCGCGGCAACATCAACTGGATCAAGGCGCGCGAGTCGCTGTTCGAATCGGAGCTGTTCGGCGAGCACATGCGCGAGCTGATGCCGGTCGTGAACCCGAATGGGAGCGACTCGGCGATGTTCGACAACACGCTGGAGCTGCTGGTGCTCGCGGGCCGATCGCTTCCGCACGCGATGATGATGATGATCCCGGAACCGTGGTCGGCGCACGAGACGATGGATGCCGCGCGGCGCGCGTTCTATCGTTACCACTCCTGCCTGATGGAGCCCTGGGACGGACCGGCGGCGATGGCGTTCACCGACGGCCGGCAGATCGGCGCGATGCTCGATCGCAATGGCCTGCGCCCTTCGCGCTACTACGTGACGCGCGATGACCTGGTGATCATGGCTTCCGAGGTCGGCGTGCTGGACATTCCGCCGCAGGATATCGTGCGCAAGGGGCGGCTGCAGCCCGGCCGCATGTTCCTCGTCGACACCGTGCAGGGCCGCATCATCGAGGACGAGGAGATCAAGCGCACGATCGCGGCCGAGCGGCCGTACCAGCAGTGGCTCGACGAGCACCTCGTCACGCTCGACTCGCTCCCGCCGGCCGGGTCGCTGCCGCAGGTCGACCACGAGACACTGCTGCAGCGGCAGATCGCGTTCGGCTACACCTTCGAGGACCAGCGGCTGCTGATCGAGCCGATGGGCAGGAGCGGCGTCGAGGCGATCGGCTCGATGGGCAATGACACGCCGCTCGCGGCGCTGTCGTCGAAACCGCGGTTGCTGTACGACTATTTCAAGCAGCTGTTCGCGCAGGTCACGAATCCGCCGATCGACTGCATCCGCGAGGAACTGATCACCTCGAGCGAGGTGTTTATCGGTGCCGAAGGCGACCTGCTGGAGCCGCGTCCCTCGGGCTGCCGGCAGCTCGAGCTGCGCGGGCCGCTGCTGACCAACGAGGATTTTGCACGGCTCCGTCGCATGGACCTGCCGGGCCTGAAGGTCGGCGTGCTGCCGATCCTGTTCCGTGTCACGCGCGGCGAAGTGGGCCTGGTCAAGTCGATGGAAGAACTGCGCATCATGGCGCGGCGCATGATCGAGGAAGAGGACGTCAGCGTGCTGATCCTCACCGACCGCGGCGTCAACCGCGAGTTCGCCGCGGTGCCGGCGCTGCTGGCGGTGGCGGGTTTGCATCACTACCTGATCCGCGAGCAGCTGCGCACGCGCGTCAGCCTGGTGCTCGAGACCGGCGAGGCGCGCGAGGTGCATCATTTCTCGCTGCTGGTGGGCTACGGCTGCAGCGCGATCAACCCGTACCTCGCCTTCGAGACGATGGACGGCATGATCGGCGATGGCCTGCTGACCAACGTCGATCACAAGCTGGCCTGCAAGAACTTCGTCAAGGCGGCGACCAAGGGCATCATCAAGGTCGCATCCAAGATGGGCATTTCGGCGATCCAGAGCTATCACGGCGCGCAGGTGTTCGAAGCCGTGGGGCTCCGCCAGGACCTGATCGACGATTACTTCACCGGTACCGCGTCGCGCGTCGGCGGTGTCGGCATCGATGTGGTCGCGAAGGAAGTATTGATGCGCCACCGCGCCGCGTTCGTCGAGCGCGGCGATGCCGGCGAGCCGCTCGGCGCCGGCGGGCAGTACCAGTGGCGCGCCAACGGCGAGTATCACCTGTTCAACCCCGAGTCGATCCACCGGCTGCAGAAGGCGGTGCGCACCGGCAGTTACGCCACCTACAAGTCGTACGCCACACTGATCAATGACCAGTCGAAGCAGCTCGCCACGCTGCGCGGACTGCTCGATTTCAAGAGCGGCGATTCGGTGCCGCTCGAGGAAGTGGAATCGGTCGAGAGCCTGATGCGCCGCTTCAAGACCGGCGCGATGTCCTACGGTTCGATCAGCCAGGAGGCGCACGAGACGCTGGCGATCGCGATGAACCGCATCGGCGGCAAGAGCAACACCGGCGAAGGCGGCGAGGACCCGGCGCGCCATGTGCCGCTGCCCAACGGCGATTCGAAGAACTCCGCGATCAAGCAGGTGGCTTCGGGTCGTTTCGGCGTGACCAGTGAATACCTGATGAGCGCGCGCGAGCTGCAGATCAAGATGGCGCAGGGCGCGAAGCCGGGCGAAGGCGGCCAGCTGCCGGGCACGAAGGTGTATCCCTGGATCGCGAAGACGCGCCACACCACCGCGGGCGTCGGGCTGATTTCGCCACCGCCGCACCACGATATCTATTCGATCGAGGACCTGGCGCAGCTGATCCATGACCTGAAGAACGCCAACCGCGAGGCGCGCATCAGCGTCAAGCTGGTCGCCGAAGTCGGCGTCGGCACCGTGGCCGCCGGCGTATCGAAGGCGCACGCGGACGTCGTGCTGATCAGCGGCTACGACGGCGGCACCGGCGCCGCGCCGCAGACCTCGATCGCGCACGCGGGGCTGCCGTGGGAACTGGGCCTGGCCGAGGCGCACCAGACGCTGGTGCTCAACAACCTGCGCGACCGCATCGTCGTCGAGACCGACGGGCAGCTGAAGACCGGGCGCGACGTCGCGATCGCGGCACTGCTCGGCGCCGAGGAGTTCGGCTTCGCGACCGCGCCGCTGGTGTCGATGGGCTGCATCCTGATGCGTGTCTGCCACCTCAATACCTGCCCGGTCGGCGTCGCGACGCAGGATCCGAAGCTGCGCGAGCTGTTCGCCGGCAAGCCGGAGCATGTCGTGAACTTCATGCGCTTCATCGCGCAGGACCTGCGCGAGCTGATGGCGCAGCTCGGCTTCCGCAGCATCGACGAGATGGTCGGGCGCGTCGACCGGCTCGAACCGCGCAAGGCGATCGACCACTGGAAGGCGCGCGGCTTCGACTTCAGCAACATCCTCTACCAGCCGGATGTCGGCGATGAGGTCGGCCGCTACCATCGCGTCGCGCAGGACCACGGCCTCGAGCAGTCGCTCGACCTCACCACGATCCTCGAGTTGTGCCGGCCGGCGATCGAGCGCGGCGAGCCGGTGCGCGCAAAATTGCCGATCCGCAACGTCAATCGCGTCGTCGGCACCATTACCGGGAGCGAGGTCACGCGCCGGTACGGCGCCAAGGGGCTCCCGCCCGACACGATCCAGCTCGGGTTCAAGGGCTCGGCCGGCCAGAGCTTCGGCGCCTTCCTGCCACCGGGCATGACGCTCGACCTCGAGGGCGACGCCAACGACTACGTCGGCAAGGGGCTGTCGGGCGGCAAGCTCATCATCCGTCCGCCGCGGGACGCCGGCTTCGTGGCTGCCGACAACATCATCATCGGCAACGTCGCGTTGTACGGCGCCACCAGCGGCGCCGCGTTCATCAGCGGCATGGCCGGCGAGCGCTTCGCGGTGCGCAACAGCGGCGTCGACGCGGTGGTGGAATCGGTCGGCGACCACGGCTGCGAGTACATGACCGGCGGGCGTGTCGTCGTGCTCGGCCGCGCCGGGCGCAACTTCGGCGCCGGCATGTCCGGCGGCGTCGCCTACGTGCTCGACGAGCAGGGCGATTTCCCGACCCGCGTCAACACGCAGATGGTCGGGATCGAACGGCTCGACGACGCGCAGGAGATCGCCGCGGTGCGCGCGCTCGTCGAGCAGCACCAGCAGCTGACCGGCAGCGTGCGGGCCGCCGAGCTGCTGCGCAAGTGGGACAGCGTCGTGCCGCGCTTCATCAAGGTGATGCCGAAGGATTACCAGCGCGTGCTCGCCTGCATCCGCCGCGCGCACGACCAGGGACTGTCGGGCGACGAGGCGATCATGGCGGCGTTCGAGGAGAACGCCCGCGACCTGGCGCGCGTCGGCGGCAATTAGGCGCGCAGTCGATGGGCAAACCTACCGGTTTCATAGATTACCTGCGCGAACTGCCGGTCGACCGCACGCCGGTCGAGCGCGTGCGCGACTGGGACGAATTCCATCACCACATGGAAGAGCGGCACTTGCGGCAGCAGGGCGCGCGCTGCATGGACTGTGGCGTGCCGTTCTGCCAGACCGGCAAGCTGATCAGCGGCATGGCCGCGGGCTGCCCGGTCAACAACCTGATCCCGGAATGGAACGACCTCGTGTACCGCGGGCTTTGGCACGAGGCGCTCGATCGATTGCACCTGACCAACAACTTTCCCGAGTTCACCGGCCGCGTGTGTCCCGCGCCGTGCGAAGGCTCGTGCGTGCTCGGCATGAACGCCGCGCCGGTCGCGATCAAGACGATCGAGAACGCGATCATCGACAAGGGATTCGAGTCGGGCTGGGTCGTTCCCCACGTTCCACACGTGCGCAGTGGCAGAAAGGTGGCCGTGGTCGGTTCCGGCCCCGCCGGGCTCGCGGCCGCGGCGCAATTGAATCGCGCCGGGCATCTGGTCACCGTGCTCGAGCGCGCCGATCGTCCGGGCGGACTGTTGATGTACGGCATCCCGAACATGAAGCTCGACAAGCGCGAGGTCGTGCTCCGCCGCATCGAGCTGCTCGAGCGCGAAGGCGTCAAGTTCATCTGCAATGCGCATGTCGGCGAGAACGTCGAGGGTCCGCTGCTGCTGCGCGATTTCGACGCGCTGGTGCTGTGCACCGGCGCGACGCAGCCGCGCGATCTTGGCGTAGAGGGCCGTTCGCTCGCCGGCGTGCACCTGGCGATGGAATACCTGACCGCCAGCACGCAAGCGCTCCTCAACGGTGGCGCCGACCATGCCGCCATCCACGCGCGCGGCAAGGACGTCGTGGTCGTTGGTGGCGGCGATACCGGCACCGACTGCGTCGGCACGGCGATGCGGCAGGACTGCCGGAGCCTGACGCAGCTGGAGATCCTGCCGCGTCCGCCGGAGGCGCGCGCGGCCGACAATCCATGGCCCGAATGGCCGAAGGTCTACAAGCTCGACTACGGCCAGGAAGAGGCGGCGGCACGCTTCGGCGGCGACCCGCGCAGCTATTCGAACACGGTGAAGAAATTCACGGCGGGCGCCGATGGCCAGCTCGCTTCGCTACAGGCGGTGACGGTCCGCTGGGAGAAGAATGCCGCGGGCCAGTTCACGCCGATCGAAGTGCCGGGGAGCGAGCGCACGCTGCCGGCGCAGCTGGCGCTGCTGGCGATGGGCTTCCTCGGTCCCGAGCAATCGCTGCTGCGCGACCTGAAGACCGAGGTCGATGCGCGCGGCAACGTGCGGGCCGAATACGGCCAGTACGCCACCAGCGTCAAGGGCGTGTTCGCGGCCGGCGATTGCCGCCGCGGCCAGAGCCTGGTCGTATGGGCGATCAACGAGGGCCGCGGTGCGGCGCGTGAATGCGACCGCTACCTGATGGGGCGCACCAGCCTGCCCTGAGTAATCGTTCCTACGGTCAATGGGCCGAAGCGACCACCGTTCCTTTCTTGGCCGCGCTCAACTCAGCAGCAATTTTTTTCGCCGCGCCGTGCATGAAGCTCTCGACGGTTTGGCCCGATGCCAGTCCGCCACCCAGTGCCCAGCTGTTCTTGTTCGTATCCACTTCGCCCAGGCCATGGCCCGTTTCGGCATCGCCGAGCTCCGTCGTGGCGTCGAAATAGGAACTGCCGGCGCCCATGCCCACCATGAAGCGCAGCGCAGAGTTGCCTTCGGTCAACCTTGTGATACGCCCGGATACCACGAGCGCCGCGCCCGTGCTCGGACCCCGCACGACTTCCGGAAAAGCCCCGGTGGCGCGAATCTCCTGAGCAATCATGTCGGGAAAGTCGCGTATCGCGCTACCCATCGTGGTCGCATAGGCGCCCAGTTTGTCCGGCTTGATCTTGCTCTTGTCGGTGGCGTCGACGAAATCAAGCACAACGACTTTGTTGTACCTGGACAAGTCGAGCGATGACTTCGCCTGCTTCGCCGGCGCGGTGACAGCCGCGTCCGGATTGGAAGTCGGTTTGACCGCGCTGGTCGTGCC
>JAFEDW010000360.1 GCA_018241455.1 Pseudomonadota bacterium
GGTCTCCGGCGATATCAACCTGACCGCGAATGCGCTCGCGGCGCAGGGTCAGCTCGATGCCACGACCGTCAGCGGCGACCTGCGGCTGCAGTTCGCGACGCCGCCCGATGCCGACATCGACGTGCAGAGCTTCAGCGGCGAGATCAGCAACTGCTTCGGGCCGAAGCCGGTCGAGGAGAAGTACGGACCGGGAAGCCGCCTCAATTTCCGCAGCGGCAAGGGCGGGGGACGCGTGCACGTCGACTCGAAGAGCGGCGACGTGCAGCTCTGCGCGGGTAAGTAAGCCAGAAAGCAGCGCCGGGACGGTGCGGTGGCCGCACCGTCCCGGCGCCAGCGGGCGCGGACGATCAGCTGCCCGACAGGCAGGTCTTCATGAACGCCTTGCGGTCGGCGCCCTTCAGGCCCTTGGTCTTGGCGTCGGCATTGCAGCTCTTCATCTTTTCCTGTTGCGGCGTCAGCGCCTTGGCGGCCGGTGCGGCCGGCGCGTTCGACAGGCAGGTCTTCATGAAAGCCTTGCGCGCATCGCCACTCAGGTTCTGTTCCTTGGCCTGCGCGTTGCAGGTTCCCATCTTGCCCTGCTGCGCGGTCAGCGCGCTGGCCGAGACGGCGGTGGTCAGCAGCACGGTCGCGAACACGAAATTGCGGATGGACATGGAACCCCCTTCGGGTGGTTGAGTTGAACAGCCGGCGCATTGTGGGCACGCCGATTCGGCGGCAGACTTAAGATTGCTTAAAGGCCTCGGGCCTGAAAATTTCGGGATTTGCGCCGCGCTGATCCATAATCGCCGCGGCCTTCCAGGGGGAATCGCGGCCCGATCGCCGGGCGGCCGCGCGACACGAACATAAGATACTGATAATAAACGCTATTTTCGTGAAACTTTAGGTCCGGACGCGGGTTATGCATTTAAGCGATGACACCCCAGTGCAGACCCCCACACAGGAGGCCGTCCGGCAGGCCGAATTCACGAAATTCATGCGCACCTACCAGAACATGGTTTTCTCGACCGCCGCGCGCCTCAGCGGGAATGATGCGCAGGCCGAAGACATCGCGCAGGAAGTGTTCCTGCGCGCGCACAGGCGTTTCGATGAACTGCGCGACAACCCGCGCGCGGCCGGCTGGTTGAAGACCGTAGCGACCAATCTGACGTTCACTCACCTGACTCGCTATCGCAAGCGCTGGGTGTTCTTCTCGCAGTTGCAGGGCGCGGACGATGCGGATGACGAACCGGCGATCGATTTCGCCGCCGAGGAATCCGTGGTCGAGAACGTGCGCGAGGACGAGCGCCACGAATACGTCGAAGCCGCGTTGCGCGAATTACCCGAGCACCAGCGCGTACCGCTGGTGCTGTACCACTTCGAGGACATGCCCTACGAAGACATCGCGCAGCGGCTCAAGGTATCGCTCGCGAAAGTGAAGACCGACATCCATCGCGCCCGCGCCGCGCTGGCCACGATACTGGAGCGCCGCGGCATCACCGCGGAGCAGCTGGAGGCCTGAATGAACCGCACGCCAAGACCGCCGCGCGATGAGCGTGAGCTCGAACAGTACATCGGCAAGCTGCTGCGCGCGCAGCCGCTGCGCCAGGCGCCGGCGAGCCTCGAGGCCCGCGTCCAGCAGCAGCTCGCGCTGCAGGCCGCGCGTCCGTGGTGGCTGCAGGGATTCAGCGCCTGGCCGTGGCTGGCGCGCCTGCTGTTCGGGCTGGTCGGCGCCGGCCTGGTGGCGCTCACCTACCTGACCACCGACCGCCTGGGCTGGGTTTCCGATTCGTTGCAGCAGTCCACGCTCGCGACCACCGGGCGCGGGGCGGCGCAGATGTTCGCCAACCTCGGCCACGCGCTGCAGTTGTTGGGCGAGATGCTGACGCGGAACGTTTCGTCGGCCTGGCTCTACGGCGCCGCCGGCGTCACGGTGTTCCTGTACGTGGCGCTGTTTGGACTCGGCGCCGCCGCTTTTCGCACCCTCTTCGACACCACGCCTCAACACGCCCGGTACTGAACCATGAACATGAAGAAGCATTTCCTCGCGTCGCTGGCCGCCATTGCGCTGACTGCTGTGCTGGCCACGGTTCGGGTGAGCGCGGCCGACACGCCAGCCCCCACCGCGCCCGCTTCACCGGCTGCGCCCGCCGCCGTCGCGCCGCCGGCCGCGCCGGCCGTGGCCACGCC
>JAFEDW010000361.1 GCA_018241455.1 Pseudomonadota bacterium
CGACTCGAGGAAGCTCTCGGCGAGCTTCAGGCGCTTCGACAGGCGCTTCAACTTCGTCTCGGAAGACGTGTTGGCCATGTCTTCGCGGATCTTGACCATCTCGGCCTTCAGGTCGAGCGACTGCAGCAGCTCGTGCACGGCCTCGGCGCCCATGCGCGCATCGAACTCGTCGCCGTGCTCCTCGATCGCCTCGAGGTACATCTCGTCGGTCAGCAGCTGACCGCGCTGCATCGGCGTCATGCCCGGATCGATGACCACGAAGGCCTCGAAGTAGAGCACGCGCTCGATCTCGCGCAGCGTCATGTCGAGCATCAGGCCGATGCGCGACGGGAGCGACTTCAGGAACCAGATGTGCGCGGTCGGGCTCGCCAGCTCGATGTGGCCCATGCGCTCGCGGCGCACCTTCGACTGCGTGACCTCGACGCCGCATTTCTCGCACACCACGCCGCGGTGCTTGAGGCGCTTGTACTTGCCGCACAGGCACTCGTAGTCCTTGACGGGCCCGAAGATCTTGGCGCAGAAAAGGCCGTCGCGTTCCGGCTTGAAGGTGCGGTAGTTGATCGTCTCGGGCTTGCGCACTTCGCCGTACGACCAGGCGCGCACCATCTCGGGCGATGCCAGGCCGATCTTGATCGAGTCGAACTGCTCGATCGGCGCCTGCTGCTTGAACAACTTGAGTAGGTCTTTCATGTGTTGCTTACCTTTAGTCCTGCTCGAGTTCCATGTTGATGCCGAGCGAGCGAATCTCCTTGACCAGCACGTTGAAGGACTCGGGCATGCCCGCCTTCATCTCGTGGTTGCCATCGACGATGCTCTTGTACATCTGCGTGCGGCCGATGGTGTCGTCGGACTTCACCGTCAGCATCTCCTGCAGCGTGTACGCCGCGCCATAGGCCTCGAGCGCCCAGACTTCCATTTCGCCGAAGCGCTGGCCGCCGAACTGCGCCTTGCCACCCAGCGGCTGCTGCGTGACCAGCGAGTACGGCCCGGTCGAACGCGCGTGCATCTTGTCGTCGACCAGGTGGTTGAGCTTCAGCATGTACATGTAGCCGACCGTCACCTGCCGGTCGAAGCGCTCGCCGGTGCGGCCGTCGTACAGCCAGGTCTGGCCGGACAGCGGCACATCCGCGAGCTGCAGCAGCCCCTTGATGTCGCTCTCGGCTGCGCCGTCGAACACCGGCGTCGCCATCGGCACGCCGCGGCGCAGGTTCCCGGCAAGTTCGACCAGTTCGCGATCGTTGAACTCGTTGAGGCGCTCTTTCTGGCCACCGGTCTGGTTGTAGATCTGTTCGAGGAACCCGCGCACTTCGCCGGCCGCGGCCTGCGCATCGAGCATGCGCCCGATCTTCAGGCCCAGCCCTTTCGCCGCCCAGCCGAGGTGCGTCTCGAGCACCTGGCCGACGTTCATGCGCGAAGGCACGCCGAGCGGATTGAGCACCACATCGACCGGCGTGCCGTCATCGAGGTAGGGCATGTCTTCGACCGGCACGATGGTCGAGATCACGCCCTTGTTGCCGTGGCGGCCGGCCATCTTGTCGCCGGGCTGCACGCGGCGCTTCACCGCCAGGTACACCTTGACCATCTTCAGCACGCCGGGGGCGAGGTCATCGCCCGCGGTGATCTTGGCGCGCTTCTCTTCGAGGCGCTTGTCGAAGGCCTGCTGCTGCGAGCGCAGCCGCTCGCCGGCCGCCTCGAGCGCGGTGTTGGCTTCCTCGTTGTCGAGGCGGATCTCGAACCACTCCTCGCGCGTCAGCTGGCCCAGGTACTCGGCATCGATCTTGGTGCCGTTCTTGAGTTTCTTGGGACCTGCGGCGGCGACCTTGCCGACCAGCATGCCCTGCACGCGCGAGTACAGGTCGTCCTCGAGAATGCGGCGCTGGTCCTGCAGGTCCTTGCGCACGCGCTCGATCTCGGACTTCTCGATCGACTGGGCGCGCGAATCCTTCTCGACGCCGTCGCGCGTGAACACGCGCACGTCGATGACCGTGCCGTCCATGCCGGGCGGCACGCGCAGCGAGGTATCTTTCACGTCGCTCGCCTTCTCGCCGAAGATCGCGCGCAGCAGCTTTTCTTCCGGCGTCAGCTGGGTCTCGCCCTTCGGCGTGACCTTGCCGACCAGGATGTCGCCGGCGCGCACTTCGGCGCCAATGAAGGCGATGC
>JAFEDW010000362.1 GCA_018241455.1 Pseudomonadota bacterium
ATATCGACCGAACGCGCCTGCGTACCGTCGATCAGCCGGTTGATCAGGTTCTCCATCGCCCACGCGAATTCGCTCAGCTCGCGCGCGCCGACCATGCGTCCGCTGCCCTTGAGCGTATGGAACGAGCGACAGACCGTGGCGAGCGCACCGCCCTCGAGCGGGTTCTGGTCCCACACCGGATATTGCTCGCGGATCTTTTCCAGTTCCTCGCGCGCTTCCTCGGCGAACAGCGCCAGCATCTCCGGATCAGCGATCACCGCGACTTCGGGTGTCGCGGGCGCGGCCGCCAGCACCGGCGGCGTGCGCACGCGCCCGGTGGTGTCGGGATCGAGCGTTGCGCCCGGAATCGTCTCCGCCGGCGGCGGGATGCGCACCGTGCGCGCGTAGTTGGCGGCGCTGACCGGCGGCACCGTCGGCACGACCTGCTCGGGTTCGCGCGCGAGCACTTCCAGGCAGGCCTGCGCGTTGTCGAGCATGTACCACGGATCGCTCCGTCCGGCCTGGAGCGTCTCGATGTAGTACTCGAGGCTGACGATCGCGTCGGCCAGGCGGTCGAGATAGGCGCCCGACAGCGCCATGCCGCCCGGCTGCATGATGCGCTTGAGCTGCGTCGTGATCGCGTCGATGACGTCGACGGCGCGGCCCTTGCCGAGCATCAGCAGGCCCGCCTTGATGCCGCGCATCAGTTCGAGCCAGGAATCGAAGCCGGCCGCATCGAGCGTGCCGCTGACATTCTGCGCGATGCTTTCCTTGACGCGCGCCAGGTTGACGACGCACTCGCGCAGCACCGCGCCCTGCACCTGCTCGAAATCCTGGTCGGGCGCTTCGACCGCGCCATCGGCGCGCGGCGCTTTCGGCAGGATCAGGCCGACCAGCTCGCTGTCGAGGTGATCTTCCACCTTGATCAGGGTCGCCGCGACCTGCACCAGCGTCGACTCATCGGCGCTCTCGCGCCCGGCCACGACGCCCTCGAGGCGCGCGTTCGCTTCCTGCACGCGGGCGCGCAACTCACCGAGGCCCAGCACGCCGAGCGTGTCGCCGATCTTGCGCAGCAGTTCGATCTGCGGCGAGAGTTCCTCGACCTGGCCACCGCCGCGGCGCACGAAGATGTCGAGCACATCCTTGACGCGCGTGAGGTCTTCGCGGATCGCCGCGGCGACCGTGTGCATCAGCTTGACCGACGGCGCCGAGAGGTTGTCGCGTTCCTGTTCGATGCCCTCGTCGACCGGCAGCAGCTCGTTGAGGCGGAACGAGGCGCGCACCGCCGCGACGCGCGGACCGGCGGTAGTCGAGCGCGCCACGTAGTACAGCAGGTTGTTCAGCAATTCGATCGGCGGCGTCTGCGCGTAGCGTGCCTCGCCGATCTCGTGCAGGCGCTTGATCTCGCGGTCGGCGAGGCCGAGCAACCGCTTGATGGTCACGCTGCTCTCGACGCCATGTTCGCGCAGCGCCTCGAGCAGTGCGCCGACGACCCACCACAGCTGGAACACGCACTGCTGCGTCGCCACCTGTTCGAGCCGCGTCGCGACCGTCGCGAGGATCTCGAGGTTCTGTTCGAGCCGCTCGCCGCGGATCCAGCCGACCAGGCCGGTCTGGAAGCGCGAGCGCAGCCGGCGCGCCCACTGCGCCGGCGACAGTGGCGCCTCTCCCGGCGCCGGCGAGATCGGCTGTGCCTGCCGGTCGGACTTCAGGTTCAGCAGCAGCAGCGTGCCTTCCGACAGCAGCGAGCAGCCGCGCACCGCGCGCAGGTCGTTCAGCAGCGGCAGCAGCACCAGCGCCAGGTCGCGCCCGCCGGCCAGCACGCGCTCGAGGTAGCCGGGGAGCTGCACCATCGCGCGCATCAGCGCATCGAGCGATTCGGACTGGTTCTTGCTCTCGCCACGCGCACTGATCAGGTAGCGCGCGACCTGCTCCATCTCCTCGGCCAGCAGCGCAGCGCCGTAGATCTCCAGCACCCGCAGTGCGCCCTGCACCTGGTGCAGTTCGAAGGCGCAGCGCTCCAGCAGCGCGTTGTTGGTCGGCTGCTCGACGTGGGTCTCGAGCGCGGTGCGCGCATCCGCCAGCGCGACGCTGATCTCGCGCGCGGTCTGCTGCATGGTCTGCGTGGCCAGTTCGGTCATGGGGTCGCGCCGTCCACTCAG
>JAFEDW010000363.1 GCA_018241455.1 Pseudomonadota bacterium
GCTATGAAATTGCCTATCTTTCGCATTCGCCGCTGGAGCCGATGAACGCCACGGCGCGGCCGACTGCCGGTGGCGTGGAAATCTGGGCACCATGCCAATCACCGACCTGGGCGCGCGACGACGTGATGCGCATGACCGGTCTCGGGAAGGACTCGATCACGATCCACCCGCTGCTGATGGGTGGCGCCTTCGGTCGGCGGCTCAAGGGTGACTATGCCGGGCGCGCGGCCCAGGTTGCGCTCGCGTTTGGCGGCGCGGTGCAAGTGCTGTGGTCACGCGAGGAGGACATGACCCATGACTTCTACCGCCCGGCAATGCGCGCCGTGGTGCGCGCCGCGCTGCCCGAGGATGGCTTGTTGACCGGTTACGAATTCCTGGCGTCCACTGCCGACGATCTCACCGGCAGCAGCGCGCCGACGCCTTACGGTCTCACGGCGTACGCGGCAACGCTGACCAACGTGAAGATCCGCGTACCGATTGGCGCATGGCGTTCGGTCGATGCGGGCATGTCATTGTTCGCCAAAGAATGCTTCATCGACGAGTGCGCGCATCTCGCTGGCCGGGATCCGCTGGCGTACCGCGATGCACTGCTTGGAACCAACGAGCGTGCGCGCCGTGTGCTGAGTGCTGCGACCACGGCGGCGGGCTGGCCAGCGACAAAGCGCGCCGGCGTGGGCATGGGGCTTGCGCTGCTGCAAGCATGGAATTCGATCGTCGCTCATGTCATCGAAGTCGAAGTGACGGGCACCCGCCTGCGCGTCAGGCGCATCGTGGTCGCGATGGACTGCGGCACGGCTGTCAATCCGCAGCAGGTGCGTGCGCAGTTGGAGGGCGGCTCGCTGTTTGGCCTGTCGGCAGCGCTGGGCGAGAAGATCACGCTGGCAGGCGGACGGGTCGAGCAACGTAACTTCAACGATTATCCTCTGCTCCGAATTCGCGACGCGCCGCAGGTTGATACCATCGTGCTTGAGTCGCCTGATGCCGCAATCGGTGGCGTCGGCGAGCCGCCGGTACCCGGCGTTGCGCCAGCCCTTGCGAACGCCATCTTTGCAGCGACCGGCCAGCGGTTGCGGAGCCTGCCGCTCGTGATTGCCTGAAATAGCGACCGTGGTTCGGTGGATGAAACGTGGATGCGCTGATCAGTGAACTGATGCCGTTGTATGAGCGCGAGCGTGCCGGCCAGCGGCCCATGGCGTTGGCTGTGGTCCTGCAGACGGCTGGTTCCACCTACAGCAAACGGGGGGCGCCACTGCTCATCAGTCGCGAAGGAGATTATTCCGGATTGCTTTCCGGCGGCTGCCTGGAGGGCGATCTTTGCGCACACGCCAGGGAAGTCATCGATAGCGGCGCGGCGCGTCAGGTGAGCTACGACTCGCGCGGGCCCGATGACCAGCTATTCGGGTTGGGGTCGGGCTGTGAAGGTGCCATGTCGATCTTCTTGATGCGCGTCGGGCCGGAACAGGGCTGGCAGCCGCTCGCGCACTTCCAGCACGCCCTGGCTGCGCATCAGCCCACCGCCGTCGGCCTGGTCATCGAATCGATGGGCGCCGCGTTGCGACCCGGCGAAGTCCTGCTGCCTGGAATGGCAGAGGAACTCGATCCCATGCTGACCGAGGCGGCCCGGTCCGGTCGGTCGGACTGGTTACCGTCGTCTCCGGCTTCGCGCGTATTTGCCTTGTCACTGGTTCTGCCGCTGCGCCTGCTGCTGCTCGGCGCCGGCCCCGATGCCGGACCGCTGGCTGGGCTGGCCGCGCAACTGGGCTGGAAGGTGTCGCTTTACGATCACCGTCCGGCTTTCGCCAGGGCGGCGCGGTTCCCGGTGGCTGACAGCGTGATGCTCGGCCGGCCTGAAGCGCTGCCTGCAAATGTTGCGCTCAATTCTTACGACGCCGTGGTGATCATGAGCCACCATCTGGAATCCGACGCGGCGTACGTGCGGGCGCTGGCTTCCAGCACCGTGCCCTATGTCGGGCTGCTGGGACCAGCGCCACGCCGGGAGCGGTTGCGTGGGAGTCTCCGCGCCGAGTTCGCCGCACTCGGCGGCAGGCTCCGCTCACCGGTCGGATTGGCGCTCGGCGGTCGGGCGAGCACCTCGATCGCGCTCGCGATCGTGGCAGAGATCAACGCGTGCTGG
>JAFEDW010000364.1 GCA_018241455.1 Pseudomonadota bacterium
GGGCATGTGCACCATGTGCCCCGCCGCGGGCATCAGCGTCTTCAAGCGCTCCGCCGATGCCAGCGCCTGGCCCGGATGCGGCGAGGCCTCGAGCGTGTGGATGTAGTAGTGGTTCGCGCCCGGGTGCAGCGGATGGCGTGCCAGCACCGCTTCGAGCGTCGCGACGATCTGCGGCGTGCCCGCGGCCGGCTGGCCGTCCGCGCCCCACAATTTCCACGCGTTGACGTTCATCAGCGATTCCGCGTACAGCGTCTGCACGTCGTCATCCTGCGGAAATCTTCCCGCCAGCGACTTCATCGCGGCGGCGTAAGCCGTCAGCACCGGCAGGGCCGTCGTCGGATCGAGCGGCGCGGCGTTCGGATAGCGGCTGGCGAGCGCCTGGATCAGGCCCTGTTCGACCGGCGTCGCGTGCGATGCGTATTGCCTGGCGCGGGCGAGCGCCTCGAAGGCCACCTGCGCACGCTCCGCCGTCATGAACGGCAGGTTGTAGTTCGGGCCGACGGTGAGCGCGACACCCCAGTAGCAGGCGGCGCAGGCCGGATCGAGCTGCGTGGCGCGGGCGAACGAACGCGTGGCTTCGTCATGGTTGAAGCCATACATCAGGCGCATGCCCTGGTCGAAGTACTGCTGCGCCTCGGGCACCGTGGTCGTGACGGTGCGGTGAAAGCCGCCGAGTAAATCGAACAGCCGGGCGCCGTGCGCCCAATCGGCCAATGTGGCCGGCACGTGCATCGTGGTGTCGGCCATGGTGCCACCCGTCGCTGCAGCCGCCGCCGTTGCCGCCGGCTTGTGCGCGTCGCCGCAACCGCAGAGCGCCGCTGCCACTCCCCAAGCGAGTACCCACCGATGTTTGGCCATGACTCCGTCCCCCGTCCTGCAACCAGGCTGATATTGCATCGAAACCCGGTTGCAATACAGTGCGCACATGGAAAACGATCGTGCCGCACCCGCTCACCTGGTTGAACTGCTCGAGTGGCACCGCGATGAGGTGTCGGCACAGGCGATGTTCGAGGAATTGGCGCAAGCCGCTGCCGACGCCGATTGCGCGCGCAAATGGCGCACGCTGGCGCGACTCGAGGGTCATGTCGCCGCGCAGCTGGCGGCAGCGCTGGCCGCGCGTGGCGTAACCGTGCCCTCGCCCGCCGCGGATCAGGCGCGGCGCACCCAGGCCGGTAATCCCTATCTCGAGCTCTCGTGGCGCGCGGCCATGGAAGCGATGCGGCCCTGGCTGGCGCGGTATGTGGACGAATTCAAGGCCGCCGAGTCGCGCATGCCCGCCGAGCTGCTGCCGCTGGCGCGCTTCGTGACGGCGCACGAGCAGGCACTGCTCGATTTCGTCACGCGCGAGCTCGGCCGCGACGGGCGTGATTCGCTCACGGCGGTGCACGGCGTGCTCGACATCTCGCCGTAGCGCCGGTTACTCGTGGCGTTTGCTCGTGTGCAGCACGATCTCGCCGGTTTCGAGCAGCGACTTGAGATTCGCCAGGATGCTCGGCCATCCGCCGGCAACCGCCTGGATGAACTTCGAGTCCGCCCGTTCCATCGAATGCGTGATGCTCAGCTTGACGGCGTTCTGGCCGAGATCGGGCACCGGCTCGATCTCGATCGTGCAGCGTGATTCGCCTTCCGCCTTGAATTCCGGCTGCCACTCGTCGAACCACTTGATGACCAGCCGCCGTGGCGGATCGGCTTCGAGGATTTCGCCGTGGTCGGCAATCCGTCCGTCCTCGAAACTCATCTGCCACGGCGAGCCGGCCGTGAACGCGCTCTCGATCGTCATGCCGAACCAGTATTGGCGGATGAAATCCGTCGTCGTGAGCGCCGACCACAGCCGTTCGGGCGTGGTGCGGATGTAAGTGACGTAGACGAAGTTCGACCTGTTCATTGCAGTTCGCTCTCCAGGCGGTGTTTCAGTTCGTGCAGCGCCTTCAGGCGCGGCTTTTCGAATTTGCTGATCCAGCGCTCGTAGATGGCCTGCAGCGGCACCGGATTGAGGAAATGCAGCTTCTCGCGGCCGCGCCAACGCGTGGCCAGCAGGTTCGCGGCCTCGAGCACATCCAGGTGCTGCGTGACCGATTGGCGCGCCATCGCCAGGTGCTCGCACAGTTCACCCAGGGTCTGCCCGTCATTGGC
>JAFEDW010000365.1 GCA_018241455.1 Pseudomonadota bacterium
CAGCTGATTGCGGGAGAGGCCCAATATGGCTTCCGCGGCCGGATTGGCGTCAATGATTTCACCCGTCTTCGTCTGCACGACAAAGCCTTCCGCCATGGCCGAGAAGATGCTGCGCTGCTGGCGCTCCGCGCTGTCCTGCATTGCAGCCGCGGCCGTTCGGCGCGCAGTCGGGGCCTTGCTCAAGCGGTATCCAAGACCTGCAGCAAGTGCCCAGCCGAGCGATGCAAGCAGCCACCGGAACGCGGCGCTCGAGCGCGGTCGCATGTCAATGAGCTGCTGTAGCGAATGTAGATCCATCACTGAGCGCAATCCGCAGCCCTGAATCGCGAGGGAGAAGCGCGGGCCTGATGCCTGCCAGGCAACGCAATGATCCTTAAACCACTGTAAAAGTATGATCGGTTTCGAGGCCGAGACCTCTAAGTAAGAAACCGCAGCCGGCGATCCGACGACTACGCACTTCCCGCAGTCGGTACTTGCTAGTTCCGACCAATGCGCGCGCCCTGTATTTGCCGAGGGGGAAGTCCCAGCGGGCGCCCCGGAACACGCGCAGCAGCTGGGCCGGCTCGCCTTCGACTAAGCGCAACTCGCGCGTCCGACCTTCAGGAGTGCAGCAACTCCTGGAACATGGCCAACAGTTCGTCGGCCTCGATGGGTTTGCTCGCGACGCGCAGCAGGGGGTCGCGTGGCAGCTCCTTGACCGCCGAGGAGGTGTCGCCGGTGATCAGCACGGCCTTGAGCCGGTGGGCGAGCGCTGCGCGCAGCGCAGCGATGACCTGCGTACCGGTTTCACCGTTGCCGAGGTGATAGTCAGTGACCAGCAGGTCGATGCGCGGATCCGCCCTCGCTTGCTCCAGTGCCTCCGACACGCTGCCGGCGGCCGCGACCAGATAGCCCTCACTCTTAAGCAGCATGCGGGTCGCGTCGCGCACGGCCGGATCGTCCTCCACCAACAGGATGCGAGTTTCCGTGTGGCTCAGGTGCGGCGTCGAATCTGCCCGCGCAGGATGGGCCGGGCGCAGGACCTGATGACCGGCCGGTAGCGTCAGCGCGAACATCGAGCCCTTGCCGACCTCGGACTGCACTTCCAGCCTGACGTCAAGCAACTTCACCAGCCGCTGCACGATGCTCAAACCGAGCCCATAGCCGTCGCGCGAGGTATTGGCGGGAATGCCCACCTGGTAGAACTCGTCGTAGATAAAAGGCAGCTGATCGGGCGGTATGCCGATGCCGGTATCGAGCACCTCGATGCGCACGCAGGAGGGCTGATCGTGCAGGCAGCGCAACGCCACTCAGCCGGCGCGCGTGTACTTGATGGCATTCGACACGAGATTGCGCATGATCTGTCCGACCAGCGAGGGGTCGGCGTGCACCGAATCTTCGCAGGGCGTTACTTCGAGCGTGAGTCCCTTGGTGTTCGCGACATCTGCAAACTCCCGCCGCAGTTCCTCGAACAGGGCACTCACCGCGAAATCGGCCGGGTCGGGCTTGATGGCGCCGGACTCCAGTTTGCTGATGTCGAGCAGCGCATTGAGCAGGTGCGACATGCGCGAGATCGCCAGCTCCTGTTGTGCAAGCACTTCGTTCGTCGTGGCAGTGGTCGAGACGCGGCGCAAGGTGCCATTCAGCAGCGCCAGGGTCTGCAGTGGCTGGCGCAAGTCGTGACTTGCCGTGGCGAGGAAGCGGCTCTTTGCCTGGTTGGTGCGATCAACCGCGTCGCGTGCGGCCCGCACCTGATCCTCCGCCTGGGCTCGCGTGATGAGCGCGGAAACCATGCGGATGTAGATGTCCGTCAGCTGCAGTTCCCGGTCCGACGGCCGATGCGGCTGGCGAAAATGCGTGGACAGCATGCCCATCGTCGCCCCGTCGGGGCCACGAATCGGCGTGGATTGGACGGCGCGGTAACCTTCAAGCGCGGCAATCGTACGGTGCGGCAGGTATTCGGGGTCCTGCTCGACGTCCTCGATGACCACGCGCATGCCCGCACGCAGTGCGCGGCCGCAAGCCGATGGCTCATTCGCGTCGACGCTGGCAAAGTGCGCGAGGAATGCGGGGGAGAATCCGCGCTGTGCAACGATCTGCAGTGCACTCGTCGCCGGGTCGTTCA
>JAFEDW010000366.1 GCA_018241455.1 Pseudomonadota bacterium
CAGGATTCCCCAGCAAAGAAATTGGTAGGCGCGAGTGGGATCGAACCACCGACCACCACCATGTCAAGGTGATGCTCTACCACTGAGCTACGCGCCTGTCGCAGGGGGCGAAACGATACCGGACGGATTTACGACTGGCAAGCTAAAGCGCGGATTTCCCTGACATTTCGCGCCGCGCCGCGTTCAGGCTTTACGCGTCGATTGCGGCACGAGCGGCCCGCCGCCCAGCTCGAGCTCGAGCGCGCGCATCGCCTCGATCTGGTCGCGCACCGCGGCCGCCTGTTCGAACTCGAGGTTGCGCGCGTGGCGGTACATGAGTTCCTCGAGGCGGTGGATTTCCCGTGTCGCCTCCGCCAGCGTGCGCGGCACGGCCACGGGTACCGGGCGGCCGCCGCCCTTGCCACGCGCGGCCGGCTGTGGCGAGGCGCGCGCCCCTTCCATGACATCGGCCACCGGTTTCACGATGCTGAGCGGCGTGATGCCGTGCTCGAGGTTGTATTGCTGCTGGCGCTCGCGCCGGCGACGCGTTTCATCCATGGCCTTCTGCATCGAGGCGGTCACGCGGTCGGCGTACAGGATCACGCGGCCGTGCACGTTGCGCGCTGCGCGACCCATCGTCTGGATCAATGAGCCGGCCGAACGCAGGAACCCTTCCTTGTCGGCATCGAGCACCGCGACCAGCGCCACCTCCGGCATGTCGAGTCCCTCGCGCAACAGGTTGATGCCGACCAGCACGTCGAACTTGCCGAGCCGCAGGTCGCGGATGATCTCGACGCGTTCGACCGTCTCGATGTCGGCGTGCAGATACCGCACGCGGATCTTGTGCTCGGCGAGGTACTCGGTCAGGTCCTCGGCCATGCGCTTGGTCAGCGTCGTGATCAGCACGCGCTCGTTCGCCGCCACGCAGAGGTTGATCTCGCCGAGCACGTCGTCGATCTGCGTGCCGGCGGGACGTACCTGTACTTCCGGATCGAGGAGCCCCGTCGGGCGCACGACCTGCTCGACGAGTTGCCCCTGGTGCTGGTGTTCGTAGGGCCCGGGCGTGGCCGACACGAAGATCATCTGCGGCGCGAGCCGCTCCCACTCCTCGAACTTCAGCGGCCGGTTGTCGAGCGCCGACGGTAGACGGAAACCATACTCGACGAGTGTTTCCTTCCTGGAGCGATCCCCGCGATACATCGCGCCAAGCTGCGGAATCGTCTGGTGGCTCTCGTCGATGACCATCAGCGCATTGGGCGGCAGGTAATCGAACAGGCAGGGCGGCGGCTCGCCCGCCTCGCGCCCCGACAGGTAGCGCGAGTAGTTCTCGATGCCCGGGCAGTAACCGACTTCGCGGATCATCTCCAGGTCGAACTGCGTGCGTTGCTCGAGCCGCTGCGCCTCGACCAGCTTGTTGCTGTCGTACAGCACCTTCAGCCGCTCGCGCATTTCCTCGCGGATCAGGTCGAGCGCCGTGACCAGCCGGTCGCGCGGCGTGACGTAGTGCGTGCCCGGATACACCGTGTAGCGCGGCACGCGCGCGAGCACCTTGCCGAGCAGCGGGTCGAGCAGCGAGAGGTTCTCGATCGAATCGTCGTAGAGTTCGACGCGCACGGCGTCGCGCGCCGATTCGGCCGGGAAGATATCGATGATGTCACCGCGCACGCGGAAGGTGCCGGGCTGCAGGTCGATGTCGTTGCGCGTGTACTGCATCTCGGCGAGGCGGCGCAACAGGCGGCGCTGGTCGATGCGTTCGCCGCGCACCAGGTGCAGCACCATGGCGAGATAGGCCTGCGGATCGCCCAGGCCGTAGATGCACGAGACCGTGGCGACGATGATCGCATCGCTGCGCTCGAGCAGCGCCTTGGTCGCCGAGAGGCGCATCTGCTCGATGTGCTCGTTGGTGGAAGCGTCTTTCGCGATGTAGGTATCGCTGGAAGGTACGTAGGCCTCGGGCTGGTAGTAGTCGTAGTACGAGACGAAGTACTCGACCGCGTTGCGCGGGAAGAATTCGCGCAGCTCGCCGTACAGCTGCGCGGCCAGAGTCTTGTTGTGGGCCAGCACCAGCGTCGGGCGCTGCACTTTCGCGATGACATTCGCGATCGTGTAGGTCTTGCCCGAACC
>JAFEDW010000367.1 GCA_018241455.1 Pseudomonadota bacterium
CGGCCATCGGGCTGGTGAACATCCACCAGCGCCCGTCCGAGTGCACGACGGTGGAATCGACGGCGCGCAGCTCGAGCAGTTTCGCGGCCCACTCCCACCGATACGGAAAGGCCGTCGCGCGGTACAGTTCCACCACGCCGGCCTCGGCGGTCTCGGGAATCATGAAGATGCCGTTGGCTGTACGAATCACCTGCGGATACGACAGGTGGTATGGGCGCTCGAGGCAGGTCGCCAGATCGTGCAATTGCCCGTCATCGCCGAGGCGCGCGCAGCACAGCGTGCCGCGCTCCGTGGCGAAGGAAAGATCCTCGAAGAACAGCCAGGTGTCGGTACCGTCCTGGAACAGGAACGGGTCGGCGAGAAAATGCCCGGCCGGATTCCTGATCCAGTGAAATTCGCGCCGGTCCTGCGCCGTGGCGCGTTCGTATAGCGGTCGTGCCGAGCGCCGCACGGCCAGGCTCCACACCGGGGACCGTTGCGGCCGCCCACGCAAGCGCCGCCAGGCACGCTCCAGTACCTGAGCTCCCAGCCACGCCAGCAGGCGCAGATTCCCGGGCGTCTGCGCGCCGCCCCGTGGCGACAGCGGGGGAGCGGGCGCGGCCGGCGTCGATTCCTGCAGCAGTGCAGGCCAGCCCCGTGCGTACAGGCAACGCAGCGCGGCGATCAACAGGTGTTGCGCGCACCAGACCGGCGCCGATCCGTTCGCATCGGGCAGCAGGTAGATCATCGTCGCGGTGTGCAGTTGGCGCAGGATCAACTCGCCTGCGCCGCCGGGCAACTGCGCACGCAGCTCGGCCGTCGTCACCGGATCGCGCGCGATGAACTCACGCAGGCCGGGCACCGGCGTGCTGCCGAGCACGGCGCCACCGACGCGGTAATACCAGACACCATGACGCGTGGCGGCGACGATCTCGTCGGCGGGCGCCCAGGCTGTCAGGTTGACGATCAGGTCGAGTTGCGCCGCTTGCAGCGTGCGCGCCGCCGGCGCCGCCGGCAGCAATCGCTGGCCGTCGCGCAGTTCGCAGCGAAGCACCGGCAGGCCCGCGAGCAGGTCCTGGTGGCCGGCGACGGCCAGCGGATCGGGCGCGAGGCGTTGCTTGCGTTGCACGAGGCGTTGGTAGAGGCGAAACGCGCCCGGCGCCCGGCGCGAGGCGCCGCCCGGGGCATTGCCCGTCAGTGCTGCCTGCAGCACCAGCACGGGCGCCAGGTATGCGCATGAACAGAGATCATCGAGCAGCGCGCGCGCGAATTGCGTCGTGCGCGCCTCGTCCACGATGACGCCCACGCGCAGCGCGGGCGCGCCGTGCGCCGGCAGGTCGCGATAGAGTCGGCCGAGCGAGAGATCCGGCCACGCGGGCGGCGCGGCTGCTGCGGCGCCGCCGGCCGAGCCAGCGGCCGCTTCGATTCCAGCGCCCAAGTGCAGAACTCCCTTGCCGGCTCGCATATAGCGTCTTGCGCGCGTAGCATAGAGGATTACTTCCGGACCTGCTGTGTGGACTGCGCTTAAGTCAAGTCCGGGCGCCGCCGGACGGGGCGACGAATCAACTCGAGGAACCCTAGTGATGCGAATCAGCGTGGCGTTGGCACTGTTGACGCTGAGCGGCCTGGCCGGCCGCGCGGCCATGGCGGTCGAAGGCGCGTATGAGTTCCAGCCCGGCGACATCCTTGCGATCTCCGTGTGGAAGGAGCCGACGCTGCAGGGCGATTTCCTGGTGCGTCCCGACGGCAATCTTTCCTTTCCGTTGATCGGTGAAATCTCGACCACCAGGAAGACCGTGGCCGACCTGCAGAAGATCATCGTCGATAAACTGAAGAGCTACATCTCCGATCCGGTGGTCACCGTGTCGGTGCGCGAGATCCGCGGCAACAAGGTTTACGTCATCGGCCAGGTGGTGCGCGGTGGTGACTTCATCGTCAATCCGCGCGTCAACATCATGCAGGCGCTGAGCATGGCCGGCGGGCCGACGCCGTTCGCCTCGCTCGACAACATCTCCGTGATCCGGCAGACGAGCACCGGGCAGCAGGCCCGGCCGTTCCATTTCTCGGAGGTGGTGCGCGGCAAGAACCTGTCGCAGAACGTCGACCTGCAACCCGGCGAC